>NZ_JAPPTO010000014.1:0-180342 GCF_027587135.1 Vibrio sp. MM46 | reverse complement strand
CCATTGAAGTTTTCGGCAGGTGTGAAGACCAGTTTGCCGTCAACAATCGTCACCGTACCTTGCTCTGCCGGTACTGACGCATTGGTAATAGTTAATTGGGCATTCTCTGGATCGCTGTCGTTTGCAAGCACATCAATAGTAACCGCGGTATCTTCATCTGTTGATACAGTGTCGTTTACTGCCACTGGTGCGTCGTTAACTGGATTAACCGTCACCGCAACCGTTGCATCGTCTGTGAGCTGACCGTCTGAGATGGTGTAGCTAATCGTTGCATCACCATTGAAGTTTTCGGCAGGTGTGAAGACCAGTTTGCCGTCAACAATCGCCACCGTACCTTGCTCTGCAGGTACCGAAGCATTGGTAATGGTTAATTGGTCATTCTCTGGATCGCTGTCGTTTGCAAGCACATCGATAGTAACCGCGGTATCTTCATCTGTTGTAACAGTGTCATCCACTGCCACTGGTGCGTCGTTGACTGGGTTAACCGTCACCGCAACCGTTGCATCGTCTGTTAGCTGACCGTCTGAGATGGTGTAGCTGATGGTTGCGTCACCATTGAAGTTTTCAGCAGGTGTAAAGACCAACTTGCCGTCAACAATCGCCACCGTACCTTGCTCTGTTGGTACTGACGCCGCTGTGATAGTCAGCGTATCGTTTTCTGGATCGCTGTCGTTCGCAAGCACATCAATAGTAACGGCGGTATCTTCATCGGTAGAGACCGCATCATTCACTGCTACCGGCGCGTCATTCACAGGATTAACCGTCACCGCAACTGTTGCATCGTTTGTTAGCTGACCGTCTGAGATGGTGTAGCTAATCGTTGCGTCGCCATTGAAGTTTTCAGCAGGTGTAAACACCAACTTGCCGTCAACAATCGCCACCGTACCCTGCTCTGCAGGTACTGACGCATTGGTAATGGTTAATTGGTCATTCTCTGGATCGCTGTCATTCGCCAATACATCGATAGTAACCGTGGTATCTTCATCTGTTGCAACAGTGTCGTTTACTGCCACTGGTGCGTCATTCACTGGATTAACCGTCACCGCAACCGTTGAATCGTCTGTTAGCTGACCGTCTGAGATGGTGTAGCTGATGGTTGCGTCACCATTGAAGTTTTCAGCTGGCGTAAAGACCAACTTGCCGTCAACAATCGCCACCGTACCCTGATCTGCAGGTACTGACGCATTGGTAATGGTTAATTGGTCATTCTCTGGATCGCTGTCATTCGCCAATACATCGATAGTAACCGCGGTATCTTCATCGGTAGAGACCGCATCATTCACTGCCACCGGTGCGTCGTTGATCGGGTTAACCGTTACAGTAACCGTGGCTTCATCAGTTAGTGCGCCATCTGTTACTACATAAGTAACCGTCGCTTCACCGTTAAAGTCTTCTGCAGGTGTGAATATCAACTTACCATCAATAATCTCTACTGTGCCTTGTTCTGCCGGAACAGTTGCCGATTCAGTACTTAGTGAATCACTATCTGCGTCTTGGTCGTTAGCCAATACATCGATAGAAACCGAAGCGTCTTCATCGGTCAAAACGCTGTCATCTTCAGCAACCGGAGGACGAGGGTTGATTGCTGGCGATGTATTATCTGAATTTGCTGCGTTCAAAATAAGATCCGCGAGCGATAGGTTTTGAGTTTCAGACAAACCTAGTGCTGCGATACCCGTCGTTTCAAACAAAGTGCTAGCAAGTATTTCTGCCCCTGTACGCTCAACAGTCCCACTTTCTTGCAAACTGGAGCCGGCATTCTCACCCGCAGCTGGGGCAAACTCTTCATTCAGTAATGTCGGGTCTTGCCCGTCTCTAAGAGCGTCAATAATTTGAGCAACATCTTGAGTGATGTCTTGCTCGTCTTCTTCTGTTGCAACTTTAACTTGAAGTTTTTGTGGTTCATCTTCGATGACTGCAACAATCAGTTCGCCCGGTAATGGTCGCTCATTCTCGGCAAGAACCTTCAATTGCCCATTCAAATCTATTACGACTAACTGCTCACCAACTGGAACTAAGGAAGTACGATCCATATAAACCTCTGACATAAAAATACTGTCAACATTTTGACCAATGATACTTATTAGCTATATATTGCCCGAATATATTCCGCAATAACAGCGCATTAACACTTAATTTCAACTTTTGAGTCACATATTACTTATAAAAGTGTATATAGGACCTGTTTGGGACTAGATCACAAACATACAGGCACCAATCCTGTTTAAACCATTGAAAACATGATCTTTATCCAGAAAATAATTAGAACAACAGCTCATAAAGTGTAAAACTAATTATCCAACATCAATTATAGCAACTAGTCACATAGTTGATTGTTAATAGCATTGTGCGTTAGATTATTGACGCCTATAGAGTTGTCCCTATTTATAAGAACAATTTCTCGCCTTCAGACATGACTAAATCTAGGAGAAACAAAGTGAAGTGGACTCGTGCCAACGCCATATGCTTTGGTGTGCTTGCCGTTAGCCCTGCTTTCGGACAAACACTTGAGCAAGCGGTTGAAAATACACTTATTAGCAACCCAGACATCAAAAGTGCGTTTAATGAATTCGTAAGTAAGCGGTATGTGAATGAAGCCTCGAGCGGTGCTTATCTTCCTTCTGTCGACCTAGATGCAGGTGTCGGATATGAAGGGATAAACCCAGCAGAGAGTAATCGTAAGTCTACTGATTTAACGCGAAAAGAAGCGACAATTACGCTAACCCAGCTTATTTGGGATGGTTCAGCGACGCTTAACGACATTGACCGTACTGCAGCGGATGCTGAATCCGTTCGTTACCAATTATTAGCAGATGCTCAAGATAAAGCATTAGAGGTAGCTAAAGTCTACCTGGATGCCGTTAAAGCCTATGAAGTACTGACGCTTTCTGAAAATAACCTGAAAGTGCATAAGAAAATCTATCAAGATATCAAGAAACGTGTAGATTCAGGTATTGGTTCAACAGCGGACTTAACGCAAGTAGAAGCTCGTTTAGCTAAAGCACACGGTAACTTGGTAGCTGCTCAGAACAATTTGTTTGATACGCACACGATCTTCACACGTCTTGTAGGTCAAGCTCCGCAAGGACTTATCTTCCCTCGCGCGGATCAAAACTTCATTCCTTACACAGTAGATGATGCGATTGATTTGGCATTTAATTCTCACCCAGTGATTAAGATTTCAAAAGCGGATGTTGATTCGGCTAAGTTCCAGTACAAACAGTCTAAAGGTAACTACTACCCAACAGTTTCTGTAGAAGCTTCGCAAACATGGCGTGATGATGCAGCTGGTGTCGAAGGAAACAGTGATGAAACAACAGCGATGCTGCGTATGCGTTACAACCTATACAATGGTGGCAGTGACTCTGCAAATGCCGAAAGTTTCGCCTACCAGTTGAACAAAGCAAAAGACTTACGTGAACGCGCATATCGAAATGTAGAAGAAGGTTTACGCCTTTCTTGGAGCGCACTGGATCTGACACAACAACAGAAACAATTTTTGTCCGATCACGTAGATTCAGCTTCTGAGACAGTTATTGCGTACGAAAAACAATACCGTATTGGTAAACGTACCCTACTTGACTTATTGAACACAGAAAACGAATTGTTTGAAGCTCGCAAAGACTACTTGGATGCGAAGTACGCAGAACAATACGCCAAATACCGTGTGATGAATGCGACTGGTCAACTATTGAATGCGCTTCGCGTTGATGTTCCGACTGAGTGGAATCAGAAGGTGGAGTACTAATTATGCAAGCAGTAAAGATTCTTTTCTCGTTGGGTCTTATCGTCGCAGCAAACCAAGCATTTGCGGAAGACGAGTATGAATACATGCAAACACCAAATGCTCAGCAAATTGCAGACCTACAAGATGACGATGATGATGGTGTGATTAACGCAAGGGACCTTTGCCCTGATACGCCGGCAACGTCAGAGATCGACAATGATGGTTGCGGTGAGTACATAAAGTCGTCTGAACAAATGCAAGTCCGTGTATTGTTCGCCAACGACTCTGATGAAATTAACCCTGTATTCCATCGCCAAATTCGCCAATTGTCTGAGTTTCTCAAAGAATACCCGACAACCTCTATCGAGCTACATGGCTATGCGAGTAAGGTAGGCGGCGCTTCTCATAACTTAGACCTATCAAAACGTCGAGCAAATAAAGTGCGCTCTGCGTTATTAGGTTACGGTATCAAACCAGATCGCGTTCGAATTGTTGGCTATGGCGATACTCACCTTGCTCAACAAGGAACAGACGAAGTGAGCCACGCACTTAACCGTCGTGTAACGGCCTCTGTTGTAGGCTACAAAGGTGAAATTAAAAAAGAGTGGACAATATTTACCACCCTTCCAGAGAACACACTTTAAGGAGCTTCGGCTCCTTTTGTTTTTCAACCTTGTTAAACCGTATTATGCTTTTGGAATCGGCACTTTAGTGTTAACCTACTCGCGTCATAACAATGAGAGTTTTGAAATGAGCAAACTTACATCAGATATCCAAGCAAACCTTGACCTTTTCGTTGCTGAAACTAAAGAAAACCAACTAGTTTGGGGTTTACGCAATGAAGAAGGTTGGCTATCTTGCGATTCAACTGAATTCGAAAACAGCGAAGTCATGCCTTTCTGGTCATCTAAAGAAGATGCGCAGGCACACAACGTTGAAGAATGGGCAGATTTCGAAGTACTAGAAATCCCACTAGATATCTTTGTTGAAGATTGGCTACTAACTCTTGCAGAAGACGGCGTTCTTGTTGGCACAAACTGGAATGCACAGCTAGAAGGTAAAGAGGTTGAACCTCAAGATCTAGCGAAGCTATACGTAGGCTAATTCCCTAGGACCTCAGCACCGTGCTGGGGTCTTCTTTTCTATTACTTACCTTTTCGATGTAAAGCTCGACCGAGCGCATAGTTTTCATCACCCCACTATCTATACCCTTCGGCTTTTGTCACAATGACTCACTCCCAATTGGTATATCATACTGAACAAACAACATAGCAATAACATAAGGTTACATCACTATGCGTACGCTGCTTACTTTGCTTGCGTCTCTCCTATTAGGCAGTCAAGCAAACGCAAGTGACACTCAAAGCATCACTCAATGGCATTCTGTTTATCTAGCTACAATGAAAACAAATTCCAAATCTGCGCTCCACATGCTTCAAGACAGATACCACACTGCCGATTCTAATAGTGAGAAGCTTTACGTCAGTGGTTTGATTTACGAATACATGTCGAATATCAACCAGCCTTACTTTGGTAGCAGTCAGTTTCTGGAAAATCACTTTGCAAAGTTGGAATCAAAGTACATTCAAGCACTGTTAGAACGCAAACAGGGTGACTACGACGCTGCAGTAAACTTGTTCACCTCATTACTGCAAAGTGCTAAACAGCGCGCAGATATAGAAACAAAAGCGTTAATGAACTACCAGCTTTGCTACACCCTCAATCAACAGGGTCAGTACCACAAGGCTAACTTTTTCTGCTCATCGCTTAATAACCACTTAACTAACGACCACAAAGAGAGTATTCCTGCAGATCTTGCGCTGCGTGTAATCGCAAACAACTTCGACTTCCGTGGCGAATACGATATTGCACTTAGCTTGTACCGCCGACTCATTAATGAAATGCCAGCGCAAAGCGACCCCACAGGTGTTTACAACGATGTAGGTAATTTGCTGAGTGAACTAGGTCAATTCGAACAATCTGAACAGTACCTAATTCAAGCACTACTTGCTCGACAATTAGAAGCCACACCTCTTGAAGTTGCTCAAGTGGAACATAGCTTGGCATCCATGTATTACAAATCTAAAGATTACGAGAAGTCCATCAGTCACTATAAGAATGCGCTAACACTACTCGAAGAACTGAATTACCCATACGGCAAGGGACTAACTTATCTTGGGCTTGGTTCTGCCTACGTCGATTCTGGTGACTTAAAAAGCGCCGTTCCCCATATTAAAAACGCTTTAGAGTTGGGCAAAGAGTACGAAAACGAACGCTTACAAACTGAAAGTCACTTGGCGGCAGGCTTTGCTTACCTAAAACACCGCATGTTGAAAGAAGCACTGGAACATGCGAATGCCGCGTTAGAATTGGCAAACAAGAACTCAACGACCGCGTTGCAATCAAAATCTCAATTGTTACTCTCGCAAATCTTCCAAGAACAGAACGAGTATGAAACAGCTCTATCCCACTACCGCGAGTACGCAACATTGGAGTTAGCAAACCGAGATGCCAACAATGTAAAAGCAATCGAAGCGCTAGACCTAACGAAAAGTGAATATGAATATGAGTTGCAACTCGTAAAAATTGACAACGAACGTAACTTAAAACTGCTTGAGCTTAAAAAGCTTGCCGAGCAACAGCGAGCGTACAACTTTGTAGTATTTGTGTTACTCGCTGTTTTATTGGTCGCACTCTTTGCTCTAAGAAAAATAAAGATGGAATCTCGTTTAGACAAGTTAACAGGCTCCCTGAATCGGAGTTCAATCATCGAGAAAATCCGTTCTCAATCGATCAGTGCGCCAGATGATATGCGCTACGTACTTGCCCTATTCGACCTAGACAACTTTAAACTGATTAACGATAAATACGGGCATCCAGTAGGCGACTTAGTCCTAACTCAAGTCTGTAAGTCACTTCAATCTAAACTAAATAAAGGAGAATATTTGGGACGTATTGGAGGAGAAGAGTTTATCTTGTTACTAAAGAATGTGGATGAAATTGATGTGCCATTTCGTGTTCAAAGCCTTCACAAAACCATCTCAGAAAAGCAGATAAAAACAGACGACGGTCATTCGGTCAATGTCACAGCAAGCTTGGCCTATCTCTCTACATCAAAACCACTTCGTAATTTTGATGAGCTGTATTCGATATTAGACCAAGCTTTGTATCAATCAAAAAGAAATGGGCATGATGCCGTGATTGATGCTTATAACGAGCCTATTGATCTTCCGCTTTCTGCTTTTGAATCAACGACTGCATAACAGTGTCTTTGTTATTCAGGTAATCATCTAAGCCCGCTTTGCGCAGATCGCAAGACGGGCAATCACCACAGCCATCACCAATGATGCCGTTGTAGCAAGTTAAAGTACTTTCACGGACCAGTTGCAACGCATCGTACTGATCTGCCAACGCCCATGTTTCCGCTTTATTTAGCCACATCAGCGGTGTTTTGATGTCGAACTGGCGATCCATGCCTTTTACTAAAGCACTGTTCATCGCTTTCACAAAGTCATCACGACAATCAGGGTAACCACTAAAGTCGGTTTCACACACGCCAGTAATAACGGTTTCAGCACCAATTTGGTATGCATAGATGCCAGCTAGCGTTAGGAACAAAATATTACGACCCGGAACGAATGAATTCGGCAAACCGTTCTCTTGAAGTTCATGAGAAACTGGAATGTCATCGCGAGTCAAAGAGCTGATTGCTAGTTCGTTCAGAAGACCTACATCCATGACTTTATGAGCAGCAACACCAAGATCTTTTGCTACTTTTTCCGCAACTTCGATCTCTAACTTATGACGTTGACCATAATCAAATGTGATTGCATGTACTTCATCAAACTCTTTTAACGCTTGAACCAGACATGTTGTAGAGTCCTGTCCACCACTGAAAACAACAACTGCTTTTTTCATCTTTTTCTCCGAGCTTAAGCAATACTTAAGTATTTATGAGTTTGAACTGACAAGCGCCAGTTACGTGCCACGCAAGTATCAATACAAAGCTGTGTTGCTCTTGGCTTTTGGCTAATTGGTTGCAGAGCGATGATGGTTTTTGAGTCTATATCGGCCATCGTAAGCAAGTCATCAAGATGATCGATATCTTTTTGTGTGCCAACAGGATGCTTAATTTCATTTGCGCGCTCCAACGCACTTTTAAGTACAGGCAATTTACCTTTCATCGCGACTTTAGGTGACACGGTCACCCAAGTATTTTCTGAAGTAACGACTTCTGAAGTGCCGCTGGTTTCAATTTGGCACTGGCAACCCATATCTTCAAATGCTGCGGTTAAATCACGCAAATCATAAATGCAGGGTTCACCGCCAGTGATCACAATGTGCTGAGCATTGAAGCCTTGCTTTTTGTATTCTGCTACGATGTCTTGTGCAGATGCGAAACACCATGTTGGGGAGTCCTCTGTTTTCACCAAGATATCGCCAATCTGGCGTTGGTCTTTCTCTTCTGCGTACCAAGTTTGCTTTGTATCGCACCAAGAGCATCCTACCGGACATTCTTGCAAACGCACGAAAACTGCTGGCACACCAGTGAAAACCCCTTCCCCTTGGATGGTTTCAAACATCTCATTTAGCTTATACAACGTAGAACTCACTCAACTCATAATACTTCGAGGCGAAGACCTTAATGGAGAGGCGCACTCAGGTCAATTTAAACCAAAAATAAATTGTTAAAATAGGTCTTTTTGTAGTTTCATACACGAGTTCCCAATTTTTAAGGTAAGTAAAGATGTACAAACTGATCGCCCTAGATATGGACGGTACGTTGCTAAACAGCGACAAAGTAATTTCAGAAGAGAACAAGCAAGCCATCACTAAGGCTCGTGAAGCAGGTGTGACCGTTGTACTTGCATCAGGTCGCCCTCTTGAGGGTATGCAAGACAAATTGGATGAGTTGAACATCAACTCTGATAAAGACTTTGTACTGTATTACAACGGTTCTATGGTGAAGAACATTGGCACCAATGAAATCATCCACCAGCAAATCATCGATGGCAAAGCAGCAAAGAAAATCGCTCGCAAAGCAAAAGAACTTGGGGCGTACGTTCATGCATTCAGTCAAGAGCACGGTTTAATTACTGAAGAAAACAACCCATACACTGATATCGAGGCAAAAATTAATGGTCTTGATGTCACTGAAATGAACTTCGAGTCACTTTCTGATGATCACGCCATCATCAAAGCGATGATGGTTGCAGAGCCAAACAAACTTACCGAAGTGATAGCAGCGCTACCATCAGCTCTAAGAGAAGAATTCACCGTAGTACAAAGCGCACCGTTCTTCTTAGAGTTTTTGAATCCATCAAGTAATAAAGGCATCGGTGTTTCAGCAATCGCAGAATACTTAGGCATCAAAGCTGAAGAAGTGATTTGTATGGGCGATGCCGAGAACGACCATCACATGCTTCAATATGCGGGTCTTGGTATTGCAATGGCGAACGCGATGGAAGAGACAAAAGAAATCGCAGACTACATCGCTGAGAGCAACGATGAACACGGCGTAGCAAAGTCTATTGAGAAATTCGTTTTGAACGCTTAACAAATCTGAAGTAAACGCCAATTAAAAACCTCGCTATTAAGCGAGGTTTTTTATTACTCTGCGTGCTTGTTTTTACACGTTAGTTTTCTCGCTAACACAATAAATGTCAGCATCAATAGAGGATAATGGAAGGTGCTAAACACCAAAGACCAAAATCCGCTAAATGAAACCGTTGTGCTCAAGTAAAGATACAATTGCTCAACCAGCAATAACGCCAGAATCACAAACAACATCTGTTGACGGTCAAAACGTATTTCTGACTCTTTGAAGGTCATCACCAGCGCTGACGCAGTAATCAGAATCGCTAACCAGCTAGTAAATACGGGCAACGGCCAAATGACAGAAATCACTGCGGTAATCGCAGTCATCGTAAACCAAACACTTTTTGAACTCAGTAACTTGTCTACGTCCACATCGGGGTTGCCTTCGAGTCGGAGCACATGCCATGCAACCAAAGAACCCAACAAAGCACCAATCAACATATCTAGGATAAATGCAGTACCAAGGAAGAACTTACAAGCCAGTACGGTCAAAGTCACAAGGGCAACAAGCAACGTGATTCGGTTTAGACCAAAGGTATTTGTTCTTTGGAACATAAACGTCATCACACAAAACCACACCGCTACCGGCAAACTTGGAAAACTAAAGCCAAAGCTTTGAGTTAACTCTGCCATTGGTACATATACATGCGGTCTTGGTAGTGAGAACCCCTGTTGAGCAACGAGAGTCATCAACGAAGTTGCGGTAACAGCAAAGAACAGCCGATATACAAAACGACTATCGAAACGCATCATCACGAATGGAAACAAGAACAACAAAAATGTTGGATTGCTCAAACTCGTAATTAGGTCTGCGATTTCACACGCCGTATTACGACTACTCGATGAAAACGAACCTACCCAACTCTGTAGATCCATCATCCAAGACAACTCCAGTTGACGGAAATTGGGCGCTGACTCAATTAACTGTTCAACATAAACGACAGGTTGTTCAGTCGCTCTAGTGTAGAACTCGCCTACATCTTTCCACTGCTCAGGATAACGGTACAAAGAGGCTGACATGTTACTCGGGCTCACTAGCATCGCAGAAGCGACTTCAACGCCATAATGAGGAGCAAACCAGATAGGTAACTCATTACCATCAATTTTATTGGTCATCGAAAACGCAATTACGTCTGAATCCGATACACAATCAAAGAAAACAGCAGTATCTGTTCTACCTAACTCTTCACCAACAGTAACAACTAAACCGGTTTCTTCCCACGTTTCTCTCTGCGCAGCAAGTTTAGGCGATTCACCTTGAATAATGGTGCCACCAGGAAGGGAAATTTTATTCGTTAATATCTCGTGGATTAATACTAATTTGTTATCTGCGCGAACAACACAAAGCGCCCCTTTCACATCTTCTGGAAGAGGATTCGCGGCAGACAAAGGAGAAACAAACAGTGAAATGGAATACAGGATGAGAAAAAACAACTGTCTCAGCACAAAATACAACCTTTAAAAGAGAGAAGAATCACACCGTCATGATGGCAGGGTTGCCAATATTTTTCGACATAAATTAAGTAACCAGTTGTACATTTGGCGAACATGTCAAAAAAGACTTAATGATACTTTTCAAAATAATTCTGACAGAAATCAGACATAACTCGAAACATTGGCTGCAATTTTGCCAGTTATATTAATTTAACGTCAGGGTAATTTATGTGGATTTTACGCGTTCTCAGAATTGAAACAATAGAAGAGAGTTTATTCTCAGTGAGAAATAAACTCTCTTAAACGATTACAGCTTCAACCATGCATCTGTCCATGCATAGCCTATTCCCGGCTCATAAGCACTTGGAGTTGAGCCACACCATAAACTGTTCGGCCATGGCTTACATTGGTAACTTGCACCACGATTTGTCACCACATCACCCGCTGTGTAATTAGTCCCAGCTTGATAGGCACCACCAGAAGACGGAGGTGTTGGTTTAGTCGGTGGCTCTACCGGAGGTGTTGTTCCTGAACAATCTGACGCCCCTACAGCCTGCCACACTCCCCAAAGACCAGATTCTGAAGGGTTATCACCTTGCGTCCACCATTGGGCTTGCCATATTTGACCAGCCCACGACACGGTTTCTCCAGTGTTGTAAACCGCACTAACTTGCCATTCATTTTCACAACTACCAGATGGCGGTGTTGTTGAACTCACTGCCGATGCTATTACGACTGCTTGATATGAGGTGCTGGTTTTATCAATACCAAAGTTCAGCGTAACGCTCGCGTCACCTGCTTGAGAAGCGCCAAACTCAACGTCAACAACACATGAGCTTCTTGCACTAAGGGTCGATTGTGCACATTGGTCTCTGGTGATCATCGCAGATTTCGTGACACCAGAACTTTGCAGTTCCACACTTTCGACAGTAAACGCAACATTACCGATATTTTGAATACTGAAACTGTGTTGCTTCAGCTCGCCCACTTTAAAAGAACTCAAAGTCTGATTTGCGGTGTAACCAACAGAAACATTATCTGTCGGAGGCATTGTCGTACCTACAACGCCATCAACAAAACTGCGCAACGCCGCAATGTCACTATACACACCGTACTTACCCGGTCGGGCACAACCTATGCCCCAACTTACGATACCAAGTTGAGTCACAACGCCGTTATTATTCACAACGATGGGACCACCACTGTCTCCCTGACAAGAATCAATGCCACCTTGAGGTACTCCCGCACAAAACGAAACAGCCCCAACTGTTGTGTAGTTCCCACCAGCTTGACGGCACATTGCATCAGACACCAGAGGCACATCCACTTCTTGTAGAGCGGCTGGTGAACTGCCCCCCTCCGAAGTTCGGCCTAGTCCAGCGACAGTTAACCAATCACCGACGCCTGCATATTGCGAGACACTGCCTGATGCGATATCCACTTTCGTAACACCTTGAGGCTTTGAAGAGAGTTTTAACAGAGCGATATCATGAGACAAAGTAGAACGATTATAGGAAGGATGTACGTAGATTTGGCTGACATTAGAGCGAACACCATCAGTACCATTATAAATCACACCACCAATTTTGACGGCAATTTGATTAGGAGCATCACCATCAACACAGTGAGCAGCCGTGAGAACATAGCCATCCCCAATATAGCTTGCTCCACAGAAAGAGCGGTTACTATTACGGCTGACGATTTGTGTGTAAAACTTCCAGTCATTTGGGGTTGCGGTAATGCCACCAACAATATCCGGTTGAATTTCGTCGTATTGCGTCTGCGTGACTTGATCTGCACTTGCCAACATTGGCAATAACACCGTTGCAAGTAAGGTTTTTGATAGATTCAATGTTATTTTCCTCTTGTTTTATGAGGCACTATTCATGTGCCACTTACAAAACAAGCAAACAAAAGCAACATCACCAATTTGGATGAGAATGAGTCGCCGCACATTGCGACGAGACTAATAGTAAATACTGACCATTAGACTCAACTTTTGCACCATCAGATTACATAAGTCACTAAGTTACCGTCTTAGCTACGCATTAATTAACGTTCAGATAACGACTTTCTTAACCAATGAATATGATGCCCAAAACCTTGGTTCTCATAGAGAGAAATCGCTGTCTGGTTAAAGTCCCAAACCTCAACAAACATCTGTTTCACTCCATAATCAACAAATGTCGCCTCTATCTTTTCAATCAAAGCTTTCGCGGTACCTTGCTTACGATATTCGGGTAAGACGTATAGCTCATCAACGCTTCCCATCATGACAGGTTTACTAACCGTAGAAATAAGCTCGCAGAAATGCCCAGATACAAAGCCGACGATCTCACCCTCTACTCTAGCGACATACACCAAACATTCAGGATTATCGAGATAGCGAGCAATACTCTTTTCTTGTTCGATTTCTTCTGCGGTTTTAAACAGCTCTGGGGATTGGATATGGTGCTCATCATGCAGCTCGAACATCAAATCATTGAGTTGTTCAAGATCGTCAAAAAGCGCTGGTTTGATTACAAAAGTAGACATAGGAAAAGAAGCCAAAAACAGGAATCCATATAGTGTGTGTTTAAACACGAGATTAGGCAAGCAGGAATGCAAAAGCCTCTTGCCGACAAAGCAAGAGGCTTCGATATTTACGATTGGTCGCAGCTAATCTAAGATCGTGCTTAATTAAAATCGTACTTAACTAGCCACGTTTAAGCACTCGTTCGATTTCGCCTAAACTGGATGGGTCATCAATGGTTGATGGCACCACGTATTGCTCACCATCGGCTATTTGACGAATGGTTCTTCGCAAAATTTTGCCTGAGCGTGTCTTTGGTAAGCGATCGACAACCAGCGCATGTTTAAAGCAAGCCACAGCACCAATCTCGTTGCGCACTTTACCCACCAACTCACCCTCTAGCGTTAGATCATCAATCTTCACACCATCTTTAAGAACCACGAAGCCAAGTGGTAGCTGTCCTTTTAACTCATCATGGATACCGACTACCGCGCATTCCGCAATCGCTGGGTGACCACCAACGATTTCTTCCATCTCGCCAGTAGACAGACGGTGACCTGCGACGTTAATTACGTCATCAATACGCCCCATGATAAACAGGTAGCCATCTTCATCTAGGTAACCGCCATCTCCCGATACGTAGTAACCCGGAAATTGACTTAGATAACCAGTTTCAAAGCGGTCATGGTTGCGCCAGACAGTCGGTAAACAGCTTGGTGGTAATGGGCGCTTCAAAGCTACAAAACCTTGCTGATTTGCACCCACTGGCATACCCATTTCGTTGAGAATCTCGACCTGATAACCAGGTATCGGCTTGGTAGCAGACCCCGCTTTAACTGGCATTATCTCGATACCGGTCGGATTGCCCGCGATCGCCCATCCAGTCTCTGTTTGCCACCAGTGGTCAATGACCGGCTTATCCGCTTTGCTTTCTACCCATTCTAGTGTTGGTGGGTCAAGACGTTCACCTGCCATAAAGATAGAGTCGAGGTTGGACAAGTCGTATTGCTTAATGAACTCGCCTTCTGGGTCTTCTTTCTTAATTGCACGGAAAGCGGTTGGCGCGGAGAAAAGCACGTCTACTTTGTATTCGTCACAAACACGCCAGAATGCACCCGGGTCCGGTGTTCTCACTGGTTTGCCTTCAAATAGAATAGTGGTACAACCATGAATCAGCGGCGCGTACACAATATAGGAGTGACCAACAACCCAGCCCACATCCGATGCTGCCCAGAACACACCATCTTGAGGGATGTTATAAATTGACGTCATCGAATATTTCATCGCCACGGCATGACCACCATTGTCACGCACCACGCCTTTTGGTTTCCCTGTTGTGCCAGAGGTATACAGAATATAAAGAGGATCTGTCGCTAGCACAGGGACACACGCATGAGGCAAAGCTTGCGCGTATTCTTGCTGCCAATCTAAATCACGTTCAAGGTTAAGTTCGGCTTCGCACTGCGGGCGTTGAAGAACAAAGACTTTCTCAGGCTTCCAACGGCTGTCCATAATGGCTTTATCAACCATTGGTTTGTACGGGATCACCTTGTTAATTTCGATGCCACAAGACGCCGTCATGATGACTTTAGGTTCCGCATCTTCAATTCGAACAGCAAGCTCATTCGGGGCAAAACCGCCAAACACCACCGAATGAATCGCGCCCAATCGAGCACACGCTAACATCGCCATTGCTGCTTCTGGGATCATCGGCATGTAGATGACCACACGATCGCCTTTGGTTACGCCTTGGTTGGAAAGCATACCCGCGATTTTTGCTACTTGGTCGCGCAAAGCTTGATAACTGTAAGTTTGTTTTTGACCCGTCACTGGCGAATCATAAATCAGTGCGGTTTTATCCCCCCTTCCATGCTCGCAATGATAATCCAACGCGAGCCATGACGTGTTCATTACGCCATCAGGAAACCAACGTTCAATCCCATGTTCGTCAGCTTGTAAGATGGTATTTGGCGCTTCAAACCAATCGATGTTTTCAGCTTGAGCACGCCAAAAGTTTTCCGGTTCGTTCTGTGCCCAAAGGTATTCTTTTTGATATGCAGACATATTGCTTCCTCCAGTATGTCCTGACATTGCTTTTTAATACCAATCGCATTAATTAGATGTTCAGAAGATTGCGTAGGTAAAACCGCTTAGAACAAGGCAAAGATTGCAGCTAGCTAGTTGTTCTACCTACACCTTCTTTTACTAAGAAATAGGTTTAACGAAGTTATCAGCGGTTTTAACAAGCAAGAATCATCAAATAATTGATGTGGTTGGTATAAGTATCACTACCATGCAATTGTGTTATTCAAAGACATTGGAGGGAACACGCACAAAGCCCTCCATCAGTATTCTCGCGCTGCGGCTCATGATGGCTTTCTCAACCACCCAACCTTGTTCTGTTTGTTTGGCTTTTGCCCCCACCTTAAGCATTCCTGATGGATGCCCAAACGTCACAGATTCTTTCTCTCCGCCACCAGCCGCTAGGTTCACCAAAGTACCCGGGACGCATGCCGCCGAGGCAATAGCGACCGCTGCGGTTCCCATCATGGCGTGGTGAAGTTTGCCCATAGATAAAGCTCGGACGAGAATATCGACCTCACCTGCCTCTACGGCTTTACCACTCGACGATAAATAGGATTTAGGCTGAGAAGCAAACGCAACCTTAGGCGTGTGTTGACGTGTTTGAGCCTCTTCGAGCGAATTAATAAGACCCATTTTTAGCGCGCCATGAGCACGAATGGACTCAAACCTCGCAAGAGCAGATTCATCGTTATTGATGTCATCTTGAAGCTCAGTGCCTTGGTAGCCAAGTGCTTCTGCATCAATGAAGATCGTCGGTATGCCTGCGTTAATAAAGGTGGCGTTGAACGTCCCAACATCTGGTACGACCAAATCGTCTACTAAATTGCCGGTTGGAAACATGCTGCCTTCACCATCAGCAGGGTCGACGAAATCAACTTGGATTTCTGCCGCAGGGAACGTCACGCCATCAAGCTCAAACACCCCTATTTCTTGAACGAAACCATTTACGATTGGCACATGAATCAATATGGTTTTGCCAATATTTACCTGCCATACACGAACGGTAACGATGCCGTTTTGAGGAATTTGATCTTCGTCGATCAACCCTGCATGAATGGCGAAAGGTCCGACTGCAGCAGAAAGATTGCCACAGTTACCACTCCAATCAACAAATGGCTTATCTATCGATACTTGTCCGAATAGGTAATCAACGTCGTGATCGACTCGCTGACTGCGCGACACAATCACAGTTTTACTGGTGCTGGAAGTCGCGCCGCCCATGCCATCAATTTGTTTGGCATACGGGTCAGGGCTACCAATCACACGAAGTAGCAGTTTGTCTCTTGCATCCCCTGCAACTTGCGCTGGCTGTGGCAAATCTTCAAGGTTGAAGAACACCCCTTTGCTCGTACCGCCGCGCATGTAAGTCGCCGGGACTTTGATTTGGCTTTGCATCTTGCTATCCATATCTTGCTCCGTTATTGCGGTATCTATTGCGAGAGGAAATCTTGAGCAAAGCGCTGTAACACGCCACCCGCTTTGTACACGTGAACTTCATCTTCGGTATCGAGTCGACAAGTCACCGGCACATCAACCTTGTCGCCATTAGCACGGGTAATCACCAACGCCAAATCCGCACCAGGGGTGATATCGCCGATAACGTCATAAAGCTCAGTGCCATCCAGTCCGAGTGTCTTTCGGTTCACGCCATCTTTAAATTGCAGAGGAAGTACGCCCATTCCAACTAAGTTGGTACGGTGAATACGCTCAAACCCTTCAGCGACAATAGCTTCTACACCCGCCAAGCGAACGCCTTTCGCCGCCCAATCTCGCGACGATCCTTGACCATAATCCGCACCTGCGACCACGATAAGCGGCTGCTTGCGATTCATGTAAGTCTCAATCGCCTCCCACATGCGTGTCACTTTGCCTTCAGGTTCGACTCTCGCTAACGATCCTTGCACGACTTCGCCATTTTCCTTGACCATTTCGTTGAACAGTTTTGGATTAGCGAAAGTGGCGCGCTGCGCGGTTAAGTGATCGCCTCGGTGAGTCGCGTATGAGTTAAAGTCTTCTTCTGGCACGCCCATCTTCGCGAGGTATTCGCCTGCGGCGCTGCTTGCCAAAATCGCGTTCGATGGTGACAAATGGTCGGTCGTAATGTTATCGCCTAAAACGGCAAGAGGACGCATTGAAGACAGAGTTCGCTCACCAGCCAGTGCTCCCTCCCCCTCTTTTTGCCAGTAGGGAGGTCTTCGGATATACGTACTCATCGGACGCCAATCGTAGAGCGGATTCGGATTGCGAGCCTCATCATTCAGTTTAAACATTTGAATGTAGACTTGATTAAATTGCTCTGGCTTAACGTACTCACCCACCACCGCATCAATTTCTTCATCCGTTGGCCACAAGTCATTGAGATAAACCGGCTTGCCGTCTTTATCTGTACCCAAAGAATCACGTTCGATATCAAAACGAATCGTACCGGCTAACGCGTAAGCAACGACCAAAGGTGGCGATGCTAAAAATGCTTGTTTTGCATAAGGATGAATTCGACCATCAAAGTTTCGGTTCCCAGAAAGTACTGCCGTTGAATACAGATCTCGGTCGATGATTTCTTGTTGGATATTCGGGTCAAGTGCCCCGCTCATACCGTTACAGGTTGTACACGCATAAGCGACGATACCAAACCCAAGCTTCTCCAATTCAGGGAGTAAGCCGGATTCTTCAAGGTATAGTCGAGCAACTTTAGAACCCGGTGCAAATGAAGACTTCACCCAAGGTTTGCGCACCAATCCAAGCGCATTCGCTTTCTTAGCGACCAGACCCGCTGCGACAACGTTTCTTGGGTTACTGGTGTTGGTACAAGAAGTAATCGCTGCGATGATCACCGCGCCATCTGGAAGCTCGCCTTCTTTCTCTTGCCACTCACCAGAAACACCACGCTCAGCAAGCTCTGAGGTAGGTAAACGACGATGAGGATTAGATGGACCTGCCAAATTACGCCCGACTTGGGACAAATCGAACTCAAGTACGCGTTCGTAAACGGCAGTGTCTAAATCATCTGCCCACAGACCGGTTTGCTTGGCGTACTTCTCAACCAAGTCGACCTGTTGATCATCGCGACCTGTCAGTTTGAGGTAATTAATAGTCTGCTCATCAATGTAGAACATCCCAGCGGTTGCGCCGTATTCTGGCGTCATGTTTGAGATGGTTGCGCGGTCGCCAATGGTTAGGTCTCGCGCCCCTTCACCAAAGAATTCGAGATAAGATGAAACCACGCGTTCATTTCGCAGAAACTCGGTAATCGCTAGTACGATATCCGTGGCGGTAATACCCGGTTGACGCTTACCAGTAAGCTTCACGCCAACAATGTCTGGTAGACGCATCATCGACGGGCGACCAAGCATAACCGTCTCCGCCTCTAAACCGCCGACACCAATCGCAATAACGCCAAGTGAATCAACGTGAGGTGTATGACTGTCTGTGCCGACACAGGTATCGGGATAGGCAATTCCTTGCTTGGCTTGCACCACTGGGGACATCTTCTCCAAGTTGATTTGGTGCATGATGCCGTTACCCGCAGGAATAACACTGACGTTCTCAAACGCCGTCTTACACCACTCGATAAAGTGGAATCGGTCTTCGTTTCTGCGCTCTTCTATCGCGCGGTTTTTCTCAAACGCCTCTGGGTCAAAGCCTGCGTGTTCAACTGCCAGTGAATGGTCAACGATCAACTGCGTTTCAACCACAGGGTTTACTTTCGCTGGGTCACCGCCTTGTTCGGCAATCGCATCACGCAAACCAGCGAGGTCGACTAATGCAGTTTGTCCAAGGATGTCATGACAAACCACACGTGCCGGATACCAAGGAAAATCGAGGTCACGTTTGCGTTCAATCAACTGTTTTAGGCTATCAGTGAGCGAATTTGGGTCACAGCGACGAACCAACTGCTCGGCTAAAACGCGTGAGGTGTATGGGAGCTTTTCATAGGCTCCAGGAGAAATATCGTTAACTGCTTCTCGGGTATCAAAATAATCGAGTTGGGTTCCCGGGAGCGGCTTACGATATTGAGTATTTATATTTGTGGTGATGCTCATGGGCTTGCTTCCGCTTTAGTGTACATCTTGTGCCTGAACGCACCGCGATACTGTTTTTGAAATGGATTCGCGGTGAAAGAGACGCCCCTTGTGAATGCCATCAAGACAACACTCACAAAGAGGCGTCACACGCTAGCGTTGTTCGATTGGCACCCAGTCTTGATGATCCGGTCCGGTATAATCCGCACTTGGGCGAATAATTCGGTTGTTCGCGCGTTGTTCATACACGTGCGCCGCCCAACCTGTCAGTCGGCTCATCACAAAGATTGGTGTAAACAATTTGGTTGGAATATCCATGAAGTGGTAAGCCGAAGCATGGAAGAAATCGGCATTACAAAATAGACCTTTCTCGCGCTTCATGACGGATTCCACACGCTCAGAGACCGCATAAAGATGCGTGTCACCCACCTCTTTTGATAACGCTTCTGACCAACGCTTGATCAGTGCGTTACGAGGGTCACTTTCGCGATAAATCGCATGACCAAAGCCCATGATTTTGTCTTTGTTCTCTAGCATCTGCAGAATATTGGCTTCTGCTTCATCTGGCGTTTGCCAATCTTGAATCATCTCCATCGCTGCTTCGTTTGCACCGCCATGAAGTGGGCCACGCAGCGTGCCGATAGCAGCCGTGATGCAAGAATGAAGATCAGAAAGCGTAGAAGCACATACGCGCGCTGCAAATGTTGAGGCATTAAACTCATGCTCTGCGTAGAGTATCAGAGAACAATGCATCACCTTTTTGTGTGTTTCGCTTGGTGCTTTATCAGTAAGCAGTTTTAGGAAGTAGCCGCCAATGCAGTCTTCACTGTTATCGTGCGTTTTGATGCGCACGCCATCGTGGCTGAAGCGATACCAGTAACAGATTATGGCAGGGAAAAGCGCCAGCATTCGCTCAGTAGCATGGAGCTGTTGCTCAAAGTCCATTTCTTGCTCTAAGTTACCCAACATAGAGCAACCTGTGCGCATAACATCCATCGGGTGAGCATCAGCAGGGATCAGCTCTAACGCTTGCTTAAGCTCCGCTGGTAAGCCACGCAAGCTCAATAGATGTGTCTTGTAAGCGTCTAGCTCTTGTTGATTAGGTAAGTGACCGCGTAACAGCAAATGCGCGACTTCTTCAAATTGAGCATGATTTGCCAAGTCCGTAATATCGTAACCACGATACGTTAGACCCGTCCCCGATTTACCGACAGTGCATAAAGCTGTGCTTCCAGCGCTTTGACCGCGTAGACCTGCGCCACCTATCTCAGCTTTCTTTTCTACAGAATGAGGCATTGTTGAACTCCTTTTCTGTCTGACTTGGCTCTCTTAATGGGCTCTTTTGAATCAGACAATTTTCACGTTATTGGATTAGAGATTCGGTTTATCTATCTTTTTCTTGGGCTTCCGTTTGTTTCTTAGTTGACCTTATTTACCCTCCGAGAACAGCTTGTCTAACTTATTCTCGTAGTCGTGGTAATTAAGGTGCTCATACAGCTCTTTTCGTGTCTGCATTGAATCAAGTAACGCTTCTTGGTTGCCAACTTCTAGTAAGTGTTTGTAAACCATCTCAGCCGCTTTGTTCATCGCACGGAATGCGCTCAATGGGTACAAAACCATGTCCACTTTGGATTGGGCTAACTCTTCACAGCCGTATAGCGGCGTTTGTCCAAACTCAGTAATGTTGGCAAGAATTGGAACGTGCTTCCCTGTCGCGTCTTCAAGCGCTGCGGAGAACTGTTGATATTGGTCTAGCTGATTCATCGCTTCTGGGAAGATCATGTCTGCGCCCGCTTCCACACATGCAATCGCACGTTCAATTGCACTGTCCATGCCTTCAACCGCTAACGCATCAGTGCGAGCCATAATGACAAAGCTCTCATCATTACGTACATCCACCGCTGCTTTCACTCGATCGACCATTTCTTGTTGGCTAACAATCGCTTTGTTTGGGCGATGACCACAACGCTTCTGCGCCACTTGGTCTTCCATGTGCACTGCCGCCGCACCGGTTTTTTCCATCGCCTTGATAGTACGTGCGATGTTAAAAGCACCACCAAAGCCCGTATCGATATCAACCAATAAAGGCAAATCACACGCGTTGGTGATGCGGTCTACGTCCACCAAAACGTCGTTCAATGTCGTAATGCCAAGATCTGGCAAGCCGTAAGACGCGTTAGCGATGCCGCCACCCGACAAATAGATAGCTTGGTGACCCAAGTTTTTCGCCATCATGGCGCAGTATGGGTTAATGGTGCCGACGATCTGCAGCGGGTTGTTTTGCTCAATGGCGAGTCTGAACTTCGCCCCCGGAGATAAGCTCATGACAATTTCCTTCTAGTCTTGTTCTCTATCTTTACTTTCAGAATGTAGAATCTGTAATTCGATTAGTTTTCGGCTGCCTGAGATGTGCCTTCTCATCAGCATTTCTGCCAGTTCTTCATCACGGTTGCGAATCGCTTGCAGAATGAATTTGTGTTCGTTGAGTGCTTCGTTAGGACGAGATTGCGCTCGTGGTGATTGGTAACGATACATGCGCAACAAATGATACAGCTCGTCGCAAAGCAGAGAGATAAGCTTGCTGTTTCGGCTCGCTTGAATGATTCGATAGTGGAAGTCGAAGTCACCATGCTGGTGGAAGTAAGAAGATCCTTCGACTTCATCAATATGTTTGGAATGTGTCGACAATAGCATTTCCAAACTCAGTAATTCTTCTTGAGTGATATAGCGAGCCGCGAGCCTTGCCGCCATGCCCTCTAATGCTTCGCGGACGGAATACAATTCGATGAGTTTTTCTGGAGAGAAAGTGATCACACGAGCGCCAACATGCGGAATGCGCTCAATCAAACCAAGTCCTTCAAGGCGCATCATGGCTTCACGTAAAGGACCTCTACTCACTTGATATTTCTTGGCTAATTCAGGCTCTGAGATTTTACTGCCCGGTTCAATTTCACCACTCACAATCGCTTCCACTAACGATTCGGTCAGCGATTCAGATTTAGTGTGCTCTTTTTCAGAGACAATCACTTTATGACGAGTTTTCAATTCTGTATTCATATTCAAGGCACTCGTATTTAGAAATCAAAGTTTCAACAATTTGTTAACTTGAATATAAAATAGACGATCAGATTGTCGACAATCAAGCAAATTGTCGACAATTTAGACTAAGGTATAGTGCTATTGAGTGATTTATGAATGGATAAATAGGCAATTTAATGAGAACAATTCGAGATTGTCGACAATAAAAGTTAAATAAATTCAGTAAGTAAACAAAATTAGGGAGCACAACAGCTCCCTATTTGGGTTCAATTTGGTAGCTAGCGGTAAGTTTTGTCTAGTTGACCAGTTTGTAGGTTAAGTCTTTTTCATCCAACAACCCGGATTCAACGAGGTTTCTCTCCAACATCATGTCTTGCAGTTGTTTCAGCGAATTGATGTTACCGTAACTGCGGCGGATCTGGTCAAATGCTTCTTCCAGTTGCGGTAGGTTTTGTGCATTCATCTGGTCAGTAGTCGCTTCAGAAGCCGCTAAGAACCACTCTACATCCTTGGTGATCTCTTGCACTTGAATCAGGCTTTCACGCAATTTCGCTTGGTAATGCTCGACCTCTTTGATGGCAGAAAAGAACTCCGTCCATGCTTGCATGTTGTCGATAGCGGACGTGGAAGACATGGTGGTTTTGTTGAGCTTCACACGGGATTCATTGATCGCCTCTTTAAGCTTGAATAAACGCAAACTGAGCTCATCAGAACGCTTTGGTAACAACTTCACCTCGTACTTCACTAGCTTACGAATCGCATGAATGTGTTCATCACGCTTACGAGCAGAAAGCGCCAAGAACTCGTGATCGACTTTTCCTACCGAGTTAGTTTTAAGTTGCTTTCGAGCAGATTCAATTTTTTTGTTAAGAAGAGATTTAACCCCTTTCTTTGAGCCCTCTTCCCACGCTTTGCGAGAAGCGGCTTTTAACGCTGCCCCACCTGCGACTTCCAACAGGGCTGCCCCCTCTTTCGAGCCGGGAAATGGAATCATCCCGATACCAGTCCTTACCCCTTTTTGTGCAATATCCATCGCGACCATTTTCTTGTCACGTTTCACCCAGTTCTTTGCAGATTGGTATTTATTACCGAATTTTCTCGCCCAACTTTTGTGATATGACTTACTGTCCTTTTCTACATTTTGCAAAAATTCTTTCGCCATCTTTTTTGCATTTTGACTCGCCATAAAGAACTCCTTTTCTTTTAATAAATCGAATAGCGAATAAGATCTAATACTGCTATTTTTTGAGTAATTTGATTAATAATAGTATTTATATTTCAAATTTTTATTATTGAAAAGTTCAAGCATAAGGATATGCAATGGCTGATAAATACAGCAGTTCGGCTAGTTTAATGTCTGCAAAAGACTCAAGTAATCAAGAACATATCATAAGCAATGCAACAGTAAAGCAAGCCTTATCAGAGCCCTTTGAAATCAAAGCGATGCTGGTATCCAGTGGCTTTGACATGCAAGATCAGTTGGGGCAATTTCTTACAATAAACCGTTATTTCAACGAATCTGGCAGTAATACACTTAATCGTTCCTACAACGGAATTGTGACACTGATCCAACATTTAGGAATGGATTCAAATTTACAAAACCACCAATACGAAATAACGCTTAAACCGTGGTTTTGGTTATTAAAACACACACATTCCTTCCGGGTTTATCAAAATCAATCCACACAAGAAATCGTCAGTGATATTTTCGACAACGCTGGTTTCAAAGGAAACTATAAAATATCCAGCATGCCTTCAACCAAGCGTGAATATTGTTTGCAATATAACGAATCAGATTTTGATTTCGTTTCTCGCCTGCTCGCTGAGGAAGGTGTTCATTATTATTTCGAGCATACGAGTGGTTCACACACTATGATTTTGCAAGATGCTCAAACCCCATTTGATAAAGCCAGCACAGCAAAGTTCGACATGAAAGAAACACCGACTGGCTCACTCCCTCTGATTGAAGATTGGTGCCCGACCGTTGCCTTTCATGGCGCGAGCGTAGAGCTTTCAAGCTACGATTATTCGCAGACAAAACTCATCTCCAGCGGCAGTAAAACCTCCAGTAATACCATTGCCAACAACACTAAACTCGCCAACACGCATTACCCAACTTTGGGTATCAGCGGTGATATGACAGATCTCTCTAGCAATCTTGCCAAACGTCGAATCGAGTATGTTGAGCAGGATTACCAAAGTGTCATTGCCAGCGCAAAACATGATCTCTTCGAGCTCGGTACTTACTTCTCGCTCTCAAGCCATCTAGACAAAGAGCAACTTGGTGACTTTTCGGTCGTCAGTATGGAAGTGGAATACACCGAAAATGCAGAGAGCAGCACCAGACTGAAAGTGCTCCCAAAAGATACCCCTCACTACCCTCAACCTCGCTCAAAACAAGTAGTGCAGGGCTTACAGAGCGCAGTCGTTGCAGGCTCAACCGCGGGTGATATTAATCAGGATGAACAAGGTCGTGTGCGTATTCAGTTCCAATGGGATACAGACGCAAGCGGTGACAAAACCAGTTGCTATGTTCGTGTTGCACAGATGCTTGCGGGAAGTGGTTACGGTGCTCAATTTGTGCCGCGTGCCGGACAAGAAGTGCTGGTCTCTTTCATTGATGGCGATCCAGATAGACCAATCATCACAGGCAGCGTTTACAACAGCAAAAATGCCCCACCATACGCAGAAGCCAATACAACAAAGTCTGGCATCAAAACCCAGCTTTCCGGTGAAAGCAATGAGCTCTACTTCGATGACAAAAAAGACAGTGAATTGCTTTACCTTCACGCAGCCAAAGACCTGACACAAGAAGTTGAAAACAACCAAACCGAAACCATCAAGGGTGAATTAAGCCAAACAGTCACCAAAGCGGTATCCGTGTCGACAGAAGACAACTACTCGCTGAGCGTTACCAAAGCACTGAGCGAAAAAGCCAAGTCGATTTCGATTGAAGCTGACGATTCTATCGAGCTCAAAGTTGGCTCAAGCAAAATAACCCTGTCCTCATCATCCATTGCCATTGAAGCAACCAATATCGACGTCAAAGCCAGCAGCGCTCTGAATTTGGAAGGGACCAACGTCACCAGCAAAGCCACTTCAGCCAACAAAGTTTCTGGCACCACGACCGCGCTTGAAGCTACCAGTTCAAACAGCATTTCTGGCTTGAGTATTTCCATCAAAGCAGACACCACGCTCTCTGCAGAGGGCTCTTTGAGTGCCGAGTTTAAATCGGGGCTCAAAGCGACATTTGATGGCGGCGTAATGGGTGAAGTGAAAGGCGCAATTGTAAAGGTTAACTAATGAAATATAAGAAGATTCCATACCAAACGGCTGGGCAAATACTACCGAGATTTAAAGCCAGCGACGAAGCAAAGGCACTACTCGACGAGGAAACCAGCATCAGAGATGCAATTCAATCACTCACAGACAAAGAGCTCTACAACGATCTCGTGCAGTTTTTGACGCACGCTCTACCCGTACGTGAGGCAATTTGGTGGGGAGCGTTGTGTTTAAATCAACGCAATGAGGAATGGTCACCACTTCAAAAACAGAGTGTCGAAACTTGCATGGCTTGGGTGCGTTCACCCTCCGAAGAATTGCGCCGCAAAGCCGAACACCTATCTCACCGACTAGAACTAAACTGCGGGCCATCTTGGCTTGCTCAAGCAGTGTTCTGGAATGGTTCTGGCAGCATCGTTGCACCAGATATTCCACCCGTTATGCCTGATCCTTTTCTGTATGCCAAAGCGACTGCAGGTGCAATTAATCACGCAGCCGCTTTGCCTCAATGGGACAAGACGAAACCTTACTATCAAACCGCAATCACAATGGCTTTGGATATCGCTGCAGGCGGTCAAGGCGCGTCAAATAGCCAATCACAAACCGCTGAGCAAGGAGAACTACGATGACATTACCTGCTGCTCGTATCACCGACATGCATGTATGCCCAATGCAGACACCAGCAACCCCACCAATTCCTCATGTGGGTGGTCCGGTCACCGGTCCCGGGGCACCTACTGTGTTGATCGGTAGCTTACCGGCCGCGACAGTAAGTGACGTTTGCGTGTGCGTTGGAACCCCAGATTCTATCGCGATGGGAAGCACGACCGTGCTATTAAGCAATAAGCCTGCAGCCCGAATGGGAGACACCACTTCTCATGGTGGCAGTATTGTTGCGGGTATGCCCACAGTACTTATAGGGGGATAAAACCTCTTTATAAATCAGGATATTATATTGATAGAAGCATTCATCCGACCAATTTTTTGGATCGACATCTTAGTTTTTATTAAATAGTTAATTTTTATCGGCTATTTAGGAAAATCCTCACTAGACTGAAGTTTACAAACTATGAAACCAGAGGAACGGAATTATCTCTGGCTTAATAAAACAATAATTCATGGATTGAATATGGTTGACATTGATAGTCTTTTGGCACCGATCACAGATGGATCGCCGAGCGGCGTCTATCTAAAACTCGATAGAAGTGCCTATCGAGCACTGAGAAACAGTTACAATGCGGCGCAATCGTCATTTCGCCAGTTGGTGGAAACGCCCGAAGCATCCAGTGATGAATCCTTACTTGAGAGTAATGATGAAAATTGGACGCAACTGCGTACCGCGACATTTCACGCTCTCACCCAGTCAAGCAAAGACTTGGAGTTACTAGGTTGGTATATCACCAGTCAGTTGTTCACCGACGCACCCTATCGAAACCTTGCCGACACAACGCAAGTTCTTCTAAGCACCGTGGAGCAGTTTTGGGACTCTCTCAATCCATTCCTTCCTGAAGACAAACTAAAAAGCGCTGAGGAGTCTGGCATAGCGAGAGAACGTGCTGAGTTCCGTATGAAGCCTTTGCTACAGCTTGTTGGCGAAACTCATGATACAACTGCCGTGTATATGCCTTTGCAGTTAATCGGCTTGATTGATGACATCACTTTTGCCGATTACCTACGTGCAGAGCGCAACGGTTTGCTTGGCGAAATCAAAACTAAAGCGCAAAACCTATTCAATGCTGACACGCAAGACACCTTAATGGATTTGGCACAAACGTATCAGAATCTTGATGCTATAGAACAAGCCATCGCGAAGCATTGCCAACCAATTAACGCTACGCCAGTAAGTTTCAAATTCATCAAAGAAAACATCGCTGAACTGATAAATGCGATTCGTTACCTCACCGAAGATAATTTTTCCAAGTGGCCGTTAGACGAAAAATTTAGGCTGTTAAAAGATGAACAACAAACCGCTGAGTTAGAACTGCCAAGCGTAAGCGCTGCTGAGCCGACTGATAACATATTGAAATCAGTTGCTCAAACAACGGGTCAAGCGAGTAAAGAAACGAGCCAAACGTCTTCTACTCAGCAAATCGATTCTGTGCCCCCCACTTCAACCACACAGACTCAACCCCTTATCCAAGCGCCTTCCGTTAGCATCGATGTTCAAGTACACAATCGCGACCACGCCTTTCATGAACTTAGAAAGCTCGCCGACTACTTCAAACAAACCGAGCCACACAGCCCTGTTCCGTTCTTGCTAGAGCGCGCAATTCGTTGGGGTTATCTGAGCTTACCAGAACTACTCCAAGAAATGACTGGTGGCAACAACCAAGTGCTCGACCATATCAATCAACTCACCGGAATGGACAACTTAGAACAAACCATTCTGAAGAAAATTCCTGAACCACAATCAGTGCCAGAGTCGGTTCCGACCGTACCACCTGCGACTGAGGTTCAAACTGCCTCTAATGAGGAGTCTCAAAGTGCAACGTCAATTGAAGCAACAACGTCAGAGCAAAGCGACACTCCAAATACAACCAACCAACCAGAAGTAAAAACTACTCAATCGTCGAGCGGTATTACCGATTTCGAGTGGTGAAGCAAAAAATGCTAAAAAGCAAAGGAGAACCCAATGGCTTCTATTTACATGAGAATTGATGGCACCACACCAAAAGGTGCTGCAACGGTAGAAAAGATCGGTGGCAAGGATGGATTTTTTGCTATTGATACAGTGAACTGGAGTGCCGTTCGTGGCGTTGGCATCGACGTCGGTAACGCGAACAACGCAGACCAAGGCATGGTCGCGCTAGGTGAAGTGAACATCTCTCGTGGCTGTGATGGCGCGACACCGTACTTAACGACTTTCCTTTACGCACCAGGTGGCGAAGGCAAAACCATCGAGATCGTGATGACTAAGCCAAACCGTGAAGGTTCTGGTGCAGATCCATACCTAATCCTGACACTAAGTGCTGCGCGTATGTCGAGCTACAACATGGGCGCGTCGGATGGTCACCTACCAAATGAATCATTCAGCCTCACTTACACCGAAATTTCGAAAGCATACTACATCGAAGGCGAAGGCGGCAAAATCGAGAAAGGTCCTGAAGTGGGCTTTGATGCGACGACAGCGAAAGTTACTTCGACAGCTTCTTAATGGAATAAGGAGATACCATTATGGCACTGAACTCCCAACACAAGCGAGTGAGCAAAAACCGTGTAAGTATTACTTACGATGTCGAGACGAATGGCGCAGTAGAAACCAAAGAACTCCCTTTTGTGGTGGGAGTCGTCGGTGATTACTCCGGTCACAAGCAAGACAAAGAAGACGTGGAAGATCGCACCTTCTATAACGTCGACAAAGACAACTTCGATACTGTTATGAAGCGTGTTGGTCCTGAGTTATCACTCAAAGTGGACAACGTTTTGGTTGATGACGACAGCCAAATCGAAGCGAGTCTGAAATTCTCATCAATGAAAGATTTCGAGCCTGAAGCCATCGTTGAGCAAGTTGAACCGCTCAAGAAGCTTGTTGAGACTCGTAACCAACTCAAAGTACTGCTTTCAAAAGCGGACCGTTCTCGTGATCTAGAGAAGCTACTCAAGGAAGTGCTGCAAAGTGCAGACACTATCAACGCCCTTTCCGATGAGCTAGGCATCCAGAAAGAAGGAGCAGAATAATGACGACGGAAGTTGAAAACCAACCACAAGCAGAAGCGGCTGAAGCTTCGTTGAGCTTTCTGGATCGTGCAATCGAAGCGACCACACAAACGCCAGCGGACACAACAAAAGAACTGTTCTCAGTGTTAGCAGAGCAAGCGCTAAGCGGCACAGTTACATGGGACAAGAACGTCACCAAAACGATTGAAAACGCCATCGTAGAGATCGACAAAAAGCTTTCTAAACAGCTATCGAAAGTCATGCAAGAAAATGATTTCCAAAAGCTAGAAGGTTCATGGCGTGGTCTGCAAAAACTGGTTAAAGAGAGCGACCTAGGACGCTCACTGAAAATCAAAATGGTCGACTACACCAAAGACGAGCTGCTTGATCAATTTGAAGATGCACCAGCCATCGACCGTAGCCCACTGTTTAACGCGGTATACCAAGGCGAATACGGCACAGCAGGTGGTGAACCATACGGCACCTTCATCGGTGACTTCGAGTTCAGCGCAAAAGATGAAGACGTCGCCCTACTTCGTTACATGGGTGAAGTAGCCGCTGCGTGTCACGCTCCGTTCGTAGCCGCAGCAAACGCTGAAATGTTTGAATTCAATGACTTCACTACCTTTGAAGAAGGCAAACCTGTCGCAGCTGGTTTTGATTCTCCCGCTTATGCTGCATGGAACTCGTTCCGTGAAAGTGACGACGCACGTTACGTAACTCTAACATTACCTCGTACACTGGCTCGCCTTCCTTACGGTGAGAAAGGTCTTGGCACCAAACTGTTTAGCTACGAAGAGTTAAACACTGACCAAGATGGCAACCCGAACCCATCAAGCAATGATGAGTTGGTTTGGTCGAATGCCGCTTACGAGTTGGGTCTGAAAATGACGCAAGCGTTCACTGCGTACGGTTGGTGTACAGCGATTCGCGGTCTGGATAACGGTGGTAAAGTGGAAAACCTACCAAACCTAACGTACAAGACCGAAGCTGGCGACTTGGTTCAACAATGCCCAACAGAAGTGAACCTAACCGACGAACGCGAGAAAGAGTTAAGTGATCTAGGCTTCTTGCCACTGGTTCACTACAAGAACTCAAACTATGGCGTGTTCATCGGCGGTCAAACAACTCAGCAACCGAAGACGTACACAGATCCAGATGCAACAGCAAACGCTGCAATTTCCGCGCGTCTTCCTTACATCATGGCAAGTGGTCGCATCGCTCACTACTTGAAAGTCATGGGTCGCGACAAGCTAGGTTCAAACCTAGAAGCGCCAGACATTCAACGTGAACTTCAACTGTGGATCGATCAATACACCAACGCAGGTGCAATTGGTAACGATCAACGAGCCAAAACGCCATTGGCAGAGTCTCGCATTGAAGTGGTTGAACAACCGGGTAAACCGGGCGCATATTCAGCCGTTGCTCACCTAAGACCTTGGCTACAACTTGAAGAACTGACTACGTCGGTTCGCATGGTAGCGAAGATCCCAGGTTAATACCGATCACAATAAGTAAGTGGTCAGAGTTAGAGCAGGAATAACGCTTGAGAACAAGGCTAAAATTTCGGTAAGTAGTTATTCTACAATCAAAATTTTAAACGAAGTTATCGAGCGTTATAACCAGCTAGAATGACCAGTTATTTACTACGATCGGTATACGCATGATAAAGCTTGGTCGAAGTAGGATGCTTCGACCAAGCCAATTCGATTTAGGTCACAAGGATAGTATGAGTAAGATTTATCACTCAGGTTGGCAGACCCAATTTACACAGCTAGACGATAAAGACAGCGACTTTTTACAAGAGGCGCTCTCTTTACTGTCTCAAGTGTCTCGCTCCGCGCTAGACAATTCAGATGCGCTTATTACACATGTTTCACGCTTGATTGCAGAGATTGACAATAAGCTCTCGAAACAAATGGATAAGCTATTGCATCATCCAGAATTTGAGTCACTGCAAACCAATTGGCTAGGACTTCAAGGTTTAGCCACCCTGCCCGTTAATTACCAACGTACTCAACTCAAGCTACTCAATATGAGTTGGGAAGAAGTGTCTTCCGACGTCAATCAAGCCTACAGCACCAAAACATCTGAGCTGTACAACAAGATCGGCAACCAAGAGTTAAACACCTTGGGCGGACATCCATTCGGTTGCTTGTTATTCACACAACCTATCGCGGCAGATATGGATTTCGAATCTGACTACGATGACTTGTTCACCGTCGAGCTATTGAGCCGCTTAGGTGAAGCGACGTTATGTCCAATGCTATTTGCTCCTAATCGCGATTTCTTTGTCGAATCCGGCGCAGACTGGCTTTCTGACATCAACCGAATCGAGAAGATCCTCGCCAGCCCTGATTACCAATCGTGGCAGTCCTTACGCAGTAAGTCCTCTGCGCGTTTTGTCGGTTTAGTGATGCCAGAAATGTGCATGCGTACACGTTATCAAAACGCCAAAGTGGGATTCATCTACAACGAGAAGCAAAACGGGCTTTGGGGCAATGCGGGCTTTGCGTTTGTATCCACCATTATGCGAGAGCATCAACGGGTGAGTTGGTTTGGCTTCTTGAAATCTCGTTGGAACGACAACAACCAAGGTGCCGTGGTCAATCAAAGCCAAAGCGATAGCCATTTTCTGATTCAACCACAAACCAAAGTGACCTTGTTTGGGCAACTGTCGACCTTCTACAGTCGAAGTGGTTTTATCCCTCTTACTAAGAGCCCTTTGAGCGATAAGTTTTACTTCAATGGTAACAATTCGATTTGGCACAACAGCGAGTCTGATAACGAGAAAGTCCTCACTCAAATCCAAACCTCGTTGATGTCTTGCCGTATTGCACATTATCTCAAAGTACAAGTACGCGAAATGATCGGTAGCTTCAAAACAGCTGCTGAGTGTGAGTTGTTCCTCTCCCAATGGGTTGAAAAATTCTCTAGTAACGTTGCGTACGCCAATGAAGAAACCCTATCAAAATACCCATTGAGCTTCGCAAAGATCAGCGTGTGCGACTCTGACCATCATCCGGGCAATTTCGTCTGTACATTGCGTATCGTCCCGCAGTATCAATACGACCATTTCAGTGGCGAAGTGGTGCTGACGACAGAATTGGATGAGGTGGCGTAATGAGTTTTTGGCGTACCTTTGTGCAAACTGCCCCTACGACTCGTCGAGATGATATCGAGGACATCAAGTATCACCTGACTCGCCTGTTTGATTCGGAAGCGTCACTGATGAGCATTGATGATCGGTTAACCGAAGTGCAGCGCTCTAACTATCGTTTTGGCATCGAGGATGTGCACCTGTTGAGTGCTAGTCTCGACCACCAGCAATTAGCCCTCAAACTAGAAAACTACATTCGACATTTCGAGCCACGCCTTAGCCAAGTCATGGTTGAACTGGTTGAGCGAAAAGCGGGAGAAAACACCATCGCTTTCAATATCGTCGCCAAAGCCAAAACGGCACAGGGCGAAAAAGAGCTGATTTTTGATTCCAAGATTTCATTAAGCGACATGACCACCGATATGAAGGAGGATTTGTATGAGTGATCCTCTACTGCGTTATTACGAGCAAGAGCTGACTTTTGTCCGTCGAGCCCTCGGTCAATTTGGTTCTGAACATCCAGAACACGCACAACGCCTCAATATTCATCAGGGACAAATCGAAGATCCGAGTTTAGCCCGCTTATTGGATGGCGTGGCACTACTGAATGCCAACGTCGAAAAGCGTCTATCTGAGCAAATCCCTGAAGTTGTCGAAGGACTACTTGGTGTACTTTACCCAAGTTACGTTCAAACTGTGCCAAGTGTGGCGTATCTAGAAATGAGCACAGACGCCCCTTCCACTGACAGCACGACGCTTCCCAAAGGCACACGCTTTTCTTCCGAGTCACAAGGCAAAACATGTTTGTTCACCACAACGGATGAACTCAAAACGACACCATTTACACTGATTGACACCAAGGCAAGCAGCGCGCCTTTTGACTTCAATCGCCCAAAAGGTAGTGAACAAACTACCGCCGTTATTCAACTCACTCTGTCTACTGGCGATGATGATGTGCACTTCAGTCAATTCGCGTTAGAAGATCTCGACTTCTTCGTTCAAGGTTTCGAGAACAATGCGGATTCCTTAGTTGAACTGCTGCTTAGTGAAGCGCGTGCAATATCGATTTCCGACATAAATGGCGAGAATCACGCTGTCTTGGCTGCCAATCAGCTCAAGAGCCGAATCAGCGATAAACAGTTTCAATTTCTGCCACAAAAAGGCAATCAATTTTCTGGCTACCATTTGATGAACGAATTTTTCTTCTTCAAAGAGAAACGTCAGTTCTTCCGTCTTAAAGGCTTTGGTGAAGCCTGTCAGCAACATGATTGCTCCACTGTGGTATTAAACCTGTTCATGCACTCTTTGCCGATGGAGTTTATCCGTCTTTTCGATAACCAAGTGTTTAAGCTCAATGTCGTGCCTGCGGTGAACTTATTCGAACAAACAGGCGAACCAACCAGCTATGACCAACGCAGCCTGACCATTCCCGTTAATGCCGATGCCCATACCGATAATGAAATTCAAGTGGTCGACATTTTGGATGTGTTTGAGATTACGTCGAGCGGTCAAAAACTGCTGACGCCACTGTTTAAAGACAGTTACCAAAGCGACCCGCATTGTGATTACTGGCAAAGCCGAAAAGATTCCACAGGTGAACTGCGATTGGCGATCAGCCTAAATGCCAACCAAGAGCTCGAATTCAACAAACTCTATGGTACTCACCTCCTTTGTACCAACGGCAAACAAGCATGCACCATCAACGGTGAGATGACATGTTTGGAACCGATCGATTTGCCCGGTGATTTTCATTCGCTCTACCCGCCCTCAGCTCCGATAGAACGTGAATCTGACGCCAATATGCACTGGCAATTTATCGGGCTTCTGAACAGTAATTTCTCGTCTTTGCTGCACTCTGAAGATCCGACTCAGCAGCTTAAGCAAATGCTGCAATTGTGTAGCCGCAATCAGTTAGTAAGCGATGAAATTCAGATGATTCAGTCAGTAAAAGTGCGCTCACAAGTTTCATCAATGCGAATTCTTGGTAAGAACGTCTTCTCTCCGGGCACAGAGATTGAAATCACTCTCGATACGTCTGGCAACTATCTAACTTTCACCGATGTGTTGAATCGCTTCTTCCAACAGTTCTGTAGTTTTGATCGCTACATTCAGCTCACAATTCGTCTTTATGGCAAAGATGGCATTGCGAGGCGTTATCCAAAAATCCACGGGAGCCAGCGCTCGATGTAGCGTGGAAGATAGATGATGTCGATGTCACTGATTAACGATTTGAAAGCGAACCCACATGAGTATGACTTTGCTCAAGCAATGCGATTGCTGATGCAAATGGCAAAACAGTCTGGGCACAAGCTGAAGTTAGAGCTTAAAGCGGAAGCCATGCCTCATGGTGATGCCGACGATATTCAATACTTCTCGTTCAGTGACCACAGCGCCAAGGTTCGCATTGCTCAGCAAGCACTATCTGGCGCACAAGGGGTTATCCCAAACTACATCTATGAAGAATTGTTGTTTGCACTGCATAACGATGATCACGCACTGAAAGACTTTTTAGACGTATTCAATCAGCGCCATTTTGAACTTGCCGCTCAGCTAGAACTCGCTCCTCACCTCTTGGTGCAGAAAGAGCTGGCAAAAGAAAAAACCGATCTACTCAAACAACTGGCGAACCTAAAACACGAACACGGCACGCTGTTCCAGTATTCGCTGTTGTTCGCTCAAGGACATCGTAACTTAGAAACGTTAGAGCAGATCCTTAACGACTACTTCCCTTACCAAATCGATGTGTCGACTAAGAGCCATGAACGTCGCCAGTTACCCGCTAGTTCTCTTACCCGTTTAGGACAGAAAGACGACTATAACAGCGGAATCGGACAGGGCTTCCTCATTGGCAAAACGTGCATGACTTACAACCAACATTTGGTGGTGAGTATCCAGCCTGCCAACCGCAAAGAACTGCATCAAATTCATCGAGATACTCAGTTGGCGAGCCACATGCGCCAGCTCATTCAACATTATTTACGAGACGCCACGCCGATTTCTATTTATCTCAACGTTAAGCGTGCGTATCTCGAAAAACCAAGGCTGTCTGCTCAACCAGATCAAGCCGCGAAGTTGGGTGAAGTGGATTGCCTCGCCCCAGAACGTAAACCTACAGAGCGGATTCGGATTCTTCTGAAATAGCTAGGTAGACACCGCGACGACAAAGAAGGTTATCGCGCAAAAGACAAGGATAAGGTTATGACACAAGTAACGCTGACAAATTTAGTCGCCAAGTTATCGCCAGAATTAAAGCGCGCATTGGAAGCCTCTGCGGGTGCAGCTATGAACCAAGGCGTTGCCGCCATTGAGCCAGAACATTGGTTGCTCACGCTATTGAATCAGCAAGACACACATTTAAAAACTCTGATTGAGAGTCAGAAGATCAACCAAGATCAACTTGCCAGTGAGCTAGCAAATCGCATCGAACGCCTACCAAAAGTGCAAGACAGCCAACCAACGCTTAGCCATGCACTGACTGAACTACTCAAAGATGCTTGGATGATTGCCTCCGTTAACTATGGACATGGTGAAATCATCAGTCTGCATCTCGTTCAAGCACTGTTGCAGCAGAACATCATGGGCGTATCGAGCAACAATCTCGAATCTCTACAAAACGTGTCGACCGAGTCCCTACAAGGTTTAATCAACAAAACGCCGGTGAAGCGCGCAACGCAACAAAGCACAGGTGAAGCAAGTTCAGCCGCAAACACAGCAAGCGCGAACGACGCACTAAGCAAGTACACCATCAACCTGACTCAACAAGCGATTGAAGGCAATATCGACCCGATTTCTGGGCGTAATTCTGAAGTAAGAAAAGCCATCGACATTCTTTGTCGTAAGCGCCAGAACAACCCTATTTTTGTTGGTGAGCCGGGTGTGGGTAAAACTGCTGTCGTTGAAGGCTTAGCGCTGAGAATCGCAGCAGATGAAGTACCAAGTGCGCTGCAAGGCGTTCAACTCCATTCACTTGATTTAGGTTTGTTACAAGCAGGTGCCAGCGTAAAAGGCGAATTTGAAAACCGTCTTAAAGACGTTATCAATGAAGTGAAAAACAGCGATGTGCCAATCATTGTATTTATTGATGAAGCACATACGCTGATCGGCGCTGGTGGCGCAGCAGGACAAAATGATGCTGCCAACCTATTGAAACCCGCTCTTGCGCGTGGTGAGTTCAAAACCATTGCCGCAACAACATGGGCAGAGTACAAAAAGTACTTTGAGAAAGATCCTGCTTTGACTCGCCGTTTCCAAGTCGTGACTGTAGAAGAGCCAAATGCAGAAGATGCCAAACAAATGCTGCGTGGCATTGCGGCTTCATTGCAAAAGCACCACGGCGCGTTTATCACTGAATCCGCGATCGATGCCGCAGTCAACCTATCCATTCGCTACTTACCTTCTCGCCAATTGCCAGATAAAGCGATCAGCTTGCTCGACACGGCTAGTGCGCGTATTGCATTAACTCAAGGTGCAAAACCAGAAGTGATTGAAGCGTTGGAGCAAACCATTCGTTATCAACAAAACGAGCAGTCTGCTTTGGAGAAAGAGTTTGATTTGTTCGGCACAGGCGCAGAAGAGATTGCCGAATTGAAGCAAGAAATCACCACCAATCAATCTCAATTAGCGGACTACCAAACTCGTTGGGAGCAAGAGATTACCTTGGTTGATGAGATTAAAGCGCTTCAACAAAGCATCACAGAAAGCGAAACACCAGCCGAAGCTCAGCAAAGCCAGTTGAATGCCCTTCTAGACCAATTGCACGAGCTTCAAGGCGAAGAGCCGTTAGTTAATGCAATGGTAGATGATTCGACCATCGCTCAAGTCATTTCCGGTTGGACAGGCATTCCAATCGGCAACATGATGAGTGACGAAATAGCTCGCCTATTGTCACTAGAATCTGAGCTGGATAAACGCGTTATCGGTCAAAACGTGGCGAAGCAAGAGCTGGCAAAAGCAATTCGAATCTCGCGCGCTGGCTTAACTGATAATCGCAAACCAATCGGTGTGTTCTTGATGTGTGGTCCAAGTGGTGTCGGTAAAACGGAAACCGCCATGGCGCTCGCTGAGCAGCTTTACGGAGGCAGCAACGATCTCACGGTTATCAACATGACCGAGTTTAAAGAAGAACACAAAATCTCAATGTTACTTGGCTCGCCTGCCGGCTATGTTGGCTTTGGTGAAGGTGGCGTGTTAACCGAGGCGATTCGCCGCAATCCTTATTCTGTCTTGCTTTTGGATGAGATGGAAAAAGCGCATCCGGGCGTTCATGACCTCTTCTATCAAATCTTCGATAAAGGACACATCAAAGACAGCGAAGGTCGCACGGTGGATTTCAAAAACACCTTAATCATCATGACTTCTAACGCCGCAGACCAAGCGATTTGCGATGCGTGTGATGAAAATGCCGAACGCATCAGCAACGATGAGCTGCTTGAAGCGATTCGTCCCGATCTACAACGCTACTTCAAACCTGCGTTCTTAGGGCGTACTACCATCGTGCCTTATTACCCACTCAACGATGATGAGTTAGCGAAGATCACCGAAATCGCGCTAAACCGCATTCGTAAAAAACTGGCAGAACAGTATCAAGCGAGCTTTACGTGGGATGCAGGTTTTGTGGATTTGGTTGTCAGCAAAAACACCGACCCTACGACAGGTGGTCGCGCGGTTGAGCAAATCATTAACCGCTCTTTGATGCCGAAGTTGGCAGAAGAATGCATCGCGCGTCTGAGCGAACAACAACCGATTAGCCAAGTGACGGTGACCGCTGCGTCCACGCCACAGGGCTTTGAACTGGATATTCAGTAGTAACGAATCATGATGTTTAGAAGCGTACATTCACCCCATCTCGTCACCACCTCGATTCTTGTTCAAGAGGCGGCGGTCAGCTGTGGGGTGAGTCTTTTCCGCAAAATAACTAAGCTGTTTTCGTCGCTGTTTATTTTGCTTGGCGCCCTATTCTCGTTCGAAGCATGGGCGCAAGTTTGGATTGGTCCCGACCGATTACTGCTTGCAACCCACAAATGGGCACCGTACCAAACTCACCAGAATCAAAACATGGATGGGTTTGCGCTCAACCGCGTCAAATGCGCGCTTGGCGAAATGGGACAACCTTACCAACTGACCATGACAGAATGGTCTGACGCACAGCTTCACGTGCACAGTGGTCAACAGCACGGTTTTTTCGTCTCGCCGAAAACCAGAGAACATGACAGCTATGCAACGTTGTCTGCTCCTATTACGGAGCAAAAATTGCGTTGGTATTTTGGTCCGGGCGTAGAGCCTAAGCTTGATGATTTGTCAAAGTTGAACCTTAAGTTCTCGGCAGAATTTGGCTCAAGCACATGGTTTTGGCTGAAACGTAATGGATACAACGTCGTTAAGCAGCCACGAGATGCTAAGGTTTTACTAAGGCTTTTAAAACAAAGAGAAATTGACGTCGCACTGGAAGATGAACGGGTGTTCCACACTGAAATAAGCCAAGCCTCTCTTCCAAGCGATTACTTCTATTCTCAAGTATTCGAAACCAAGCCAATGGGCGTGTATTTCTCTAACCGCTTTTTGGACAAATATTCTGGTTTCTTAACCGCTTTCAACACAGCGTTGGCTAAATGCGAGGGATAACAAGTGGCGATCAGCATACATTTGATTTCTGTACCCTCTGAAGAGGTGGTGACTTCAAGAGTCATCTATCTGCCCGAGTCTGGCGGGCAGTTTGGGCGTTCTGCTTCTTGTGAAGTGGCATTGCCCGATCAATCAAAACGCATCTCGCGTATCCACGGACAAATTCGTCTCACTGAAACAGGTTATTTGGTGAAGAGTACCGGTAAGAACCCGGCTCGCCTCAACGATAAAGCCATGGTGAGAGACAAAGATTACCCACTCAACGATGGCGACATTTTAAAGATCGAAAGCTATTCGATGTTGGTATCAACACTCACGTCGAGCAAAGCGCCCGTCGAAGAGCAACCCGATGACCTCTTTGCGACTAAGTTCGACCTGCAACTGGAAGACAATGTCGATTTTCTCGATGAAGGTGACATCGTCGAATCAGTGAAATCGGAAGTCCATTACTCCCACCAGAATGTAATGAGCGATGACCCCTTCTCCTCCGACCCGTTTGAAGACATCGACGATGACGAACTGGCGGATCACTTTGAAGTGGATGAAGTGTCGAAACAGCAGCAAGCAATGGAGCGTTCTACGGAGATTGAGTACCTTCCGGGAGACCACCTTCCAACATCAGAGCTGGAAGCCTCCATCGAAAAGCTGATTACGATTACCGAGAAGAATCAGCAATACCTTCGCAACCCACCGCTTGCACATGATGCTTTGTTTGATGCCTTGGATAAAACACTCGATCAGTTCCTCAATGAGTTCGCGCCAAACCAACTAGAGAATCAATTTAGTGAATTTGTGTCTGGCGGACTGTTCAGCAGCAAAGACAAGAAGTATTGGAAAATCTACCGCAAGCACTTCCAACATCGGCAGGACAACGGTGATTTTCGTCGTCAATTTAAAGCGATGTTTATGGAAAACATGCAAAAGCAAAGCGAGGAAAGCTGATGAAGATTTGGCTAAGTTTACTCGCTTTCGCTTTGGTGGGATGTTCATCCGACCCAACACCGGTTGTGACGCAATATCAATTGGCGGTGAGCGCCGAGAAGACGATTAACCCAAGTGTTAACAACAGTACTAATCCCGTAGTAGTACGCTTGTATCAACTGACCGATGCACAGCAGTTTAAGCAATTGCCGTTTATCGATTTGTACAACGATGACGTGAGCCTATTAGGCGCAAACTTGGTGTCGAAACAAGTTCTGCCCGTGGTGATGCCAGACAGCAATAGCAAACAAACCTTAGACATCAACAAGACCACTCAATACATCGGCGTATTGGTGGAATTTGCCGAATATGATGCAAGCACGGCGACGGTAGTGACAACCACGCCTCAGGAAGAAGAACAATATATCCAGTTAAAGATCAGCGGTAACAAGGCAGCATTGCAAACCGTGACACCAGATTCGCCTTGGTGGGATGTCTTTTAACTCGATTCAGTAGATAGGGAAATCACGTGGACGCATATAAAAAAGTCGTTTGGCAAGAAGGTATGTTCATTGCCCCACAACACTTTCAACAACAAGACAGATACACACAAAACTACGTCAGACAAAACGTCGAAACACTTGCTGGTTATGCCCCTTACTATGGTGTGACCGATTTGGTGATCAATCATGATCTTCTTAAAATAGGTAAGCTTTCCGTCTCTTCAAGCGCGGGGTTGTTCCCAGATGGCACTCATTTCGAACTGAAACGCGAAGTCGCCAGAGATGTGCCGCACGGTACGATTGAGAAAATGGCTTACTTAGCGCTGCCTGTCTCTCTGCAAGGCAATAATGATTACGCCAATGATGAATCGGAACAAAGCCGCTATCTTACACGCACCATCAATGTGTTTGATACTTCAACCTCTGAAAATGCCAGTGTTGAAGTGGACGTCGCGCAGCTCAATATAGCGATTAAACTCGAAGGCGAAGACACATCAGGCTTTACCCTCATTCCTTTCGCCAAGGTATTGGAATGCAGTGAAACGGGCGAAGTGATGCTAGACCGCTCCTTTATTCCTGCGTGTTTGCACTATGGGGCATCACAGCTATTGGTTGAACGTTTGAAAGAGATTCATGCCCTCACCTCCAACCGTGCCACCAGCTTGCTCAAACGTATTCAAGCCGGACAAGGGCAAAAGAGCCCGCAGTCGATGATGCAGGATTACCTGTGGCTGCAAACACTCAACACTTGGCTTCCGTGGTTTGATTTATCTTTGTCGAATCCAAAGTTTCAGACCCATCTGCTTTATTTGGAGCTACGCAAGTTTGAAGCGCAAGTCATGGCATCCACACCCGCAATTCCAGACCCTTGCCAACCGTTGGATTTCCATCGTCTGTACGATTGCTTTAATCCGCTTTTTTCGAATCTGCGCAATATGCTCACGCTGGTTCAACAAGACTCAGTGATTGAGTTTGCGTTCGACACTTCGTTGTTTGAACGACGCCGCTTGCTTCGCACGTTGGTAAAAGATGGTCACAACCTGTCCGATCGCCGATTCGTACTCAGTGTCCGTTCCAACGTCAGCAGCACCGAGCTTAACGAGTTGTTCCCTGCAGCAGCCAAACTCAGCAGCAATAACAAGATTGTCGAGATCGTGCGTAATGCCCTTTCTGGCGTGCAGTTAACGCCGCTTCCTGTTGCGCCGAGTGAACTAAAACCGATGCAAGGTACAGCATATTTTGAAGTGGATACGTCAGACCGCAATTGGTTAGAAATGATTGAAAATCGCGATGCACTGGCGCTGCACGTCGATACACGTGTTGGCGACCTAGAAGTGATGCTGTACGCACTGAGGTAGTAAGTTATGAACTATTTGGATGAAGATACCTTAGTTTGGGACAGCAGCGAAAACGACTTCGTGAGTAAAGACACCGACATGCCAGACGTAAAGTGGCATTCGGTCAACGCTGCACAAGCCAACATAGGGTTCTTGCATCATTTCGACAAAGCCGAGAATCAGCTGATCAACATCAGTTCTGAGTTATTGGCTGTCACGCTCAAGATCAACACCTTGCCGGAGCCCGAAGACATCACCACGCTCAGACATCAACTGGTGGCTTCTATTAATGAGATCAAAACCAAAGGCGCAGAGCTGACCTACCCAGTCGCCGTGATCGACAAGCTCTGTTTCCTGTATGCCGTGGTTTTGGATGAGTTGATTGTCTACACCGATTGGGGTGAAAAACGCGGATGGGAGAACAAAACCTTACTCAGTGAACTGTTTGGTATGCGCAACGGTGGTGAGCTTTTCTTTACTGTGGCAGAGAAAGCAGCGCGCCAACCGCACAAGCTGATCGACTTATTAGAAGTGGTTTATCTGTTTCTCAATATCGGGTTTAAAGGTCAGTACCGCGAAACGGGCAGCGAACAGCTAAAGAGTTTTACCTACCGCTTAGAGCAGATTTTAAGTCAGTACCGACAAGCCGGTGGAATCTATTGTCATACTAAGGTTTTGGTGCCTAAAACACGTAAACCAACGCGCAAGAAACGTTACCTTGTCACCACGTTATTTTTCCTAACTATCATTGGTTTGAGCGTTGCTCTGACCTATTTCTGGTACAACAAAACCAAACCACAGCGGGCACGTGATTTTGTTCAGCTTGGTGAGTACAGCCAGCGCTATATTGAATCTGGTCGTGCGGAAGACATCGTGTATGTCAGCACTGACGACGATTTAAAAGGCAATAAAGTCGCGGTAAATACCACTCAACCACCTCGTCCAGTTCCGAGCCAACCAAAAGCCGTGACGCCACAAGCGAAAACTTCGGCGCCAGGGACGAAGAGCGCTCCAGTCACGAGCCCTACAGCAAACACTGATTGGCTAGTGCAACTTGCGACCTTCTCTAACCTTAAAAACGCCGAGAAATTTATCGCCCAACTGCCGACATCCAACTATCAACCTGTCGCGGATAACATCAACTCCTACGTTCGCGTCATCGTTCGATGTGACAACTCAGAACAAGCTAAAACCATCAATAATTGGTATCGAGAGAATGCCAACGTCAACGGCTTAGTGGTGCATAACAAAAATAAACAAAGCGAGGTTGAGTCACAATGACGCAAGACAACCCAAACACACCAACAAGAAAAAAGGCAATCATTTGGAGCCTTGTTACCCTCCTGCTTCTGGCAATCTTAGGTGGCTTACTGACTTGGTTTGTCGAGTATCCTGATTTCTTATGGACAGGTGTCATCACGACGACCATTGTGGCACTGCTCTCTGCTGGGCTTTGCTTTTGGTTAATCAATCGCAAGGTGAAAAAGAGTCTTGAGCAAGACCAAGAACGCGCACTCATTATCAAACGCTCCAAGTTACTCGCTTTCCACTTCAAGAAAATGCTCGGCGTACAAAAACGTAAAAAGCGCTTAACTAGCCGTTACGATCAGCCGATTTACCTGTTACTCAGTGATAACCCAAGCAAAGACAAAAGTATCATCACGCAGATGGGTTACGAAGCTTATAAGGTGGATGACTTTGGTAACGACATTGAGTTTCCGATTCTATTTTGGCTCAGTGAACACTCAGTTCTAATTTCCGTCAGCATGGGCGAAGATCAACAACCGCTTTACTTAAAAACACTGTGCCAGTGCTTAAATAAGTGGCGTCCGAGACAAGCGATTAACGGCTTGTTGCTCACCACAGAAATTGAACAGTTAGTTGGCAATAGTGAAACCCTTTCACAAAAAGCCGACCAATTGAAATCTCAAATCAAAGCATTCAATCGTTCATTTGGTTTGAACCTACCTGTCTACAATGTCCTAACCAACATGGGGCAAGTGAGCGATTTCTGTCAGTTCTTTTCTGCGTTTGATGAAGCGAGAAGCAATGAAGTGTTCGGCGCCACCAGCCCAGTACAAAAACATGGTGGCATTGACGCCGATTGGTTCAATGACGAATACGACCACCTCATCGGTCAGTTGATTTCGAACATGAGCAACGCGTTGGGAGCGCAGCTTAACCAAGATTTCCGTAATGCCATTTGTGGTGCTCCTTACCAATTTGGTTTGCTTAAACAGAATTTGTGGCACTTCTTACAGCGTTTACATCGAGGTGACCAATACACAGATGGGCTCAACTTCCGCGGCTTCTACTTTACCCACAGTGGCAGTGATTTCGCACAGCATGATTTACTGGCGAACGTGGTCAATCAATCCCTCGGCAATGAGCAATATCAGCAACACCAACAAATGCCCGTTCAACAAACCTTGTTTGCTCAGCATTTGATGTCTCATGTCGTGTTAAATGAAAACGCTTTAGTCGGGGTTAACCGCCATAAAGAGAATTGGTTGTGGTTCAGCCAAACCGCCTACACCCTAATTTGGCTCGGTTTATTGATTGGTACACTGACGATTCTCAAGCTCGACTTCGATTATCAAACCAATCGTGAAGCCAAAGCCGATGGCATGTTAGAGCGTTACAAAGAAGCGATCGCAGCACAGCCATACAGCAAAGAAGATCTGGTGGGCAATATTCCAAACCTGTACACCATGCATCGCATTTACGCGCTATATCAGGAGCCTGAACCTTGGTATACATTGCCATTCCTACCGAATGCGACCATCAAACCAGAAGTTGAGGCGGCTTACACCAAAGAGCTGCAACAAGTGCTGATCCCTTCTATGGCGCACACCATTGAGAGCGACTTGTATGTGTATGTGAACTTGGAAGATCAAGCCAGAACGCTCGAATTGTTGAATGACTATCGACTGTTGTTTGATAAAAATCGTACCAACATTGAAGAGCTCAAAAGCTATTTCCTAGCAAACTTAGAACACCAAGGCGAAGCGGACAAAACCAACGTTGCTCAGCTCAAAGTGCTGCTCGACGATGTGTTTAACCAGCACTTGGTGGCGACAACTGCCAATCAAGAGCTTGAAGGGTTGGCGAAGCAAGTCATCAATCAATCCAACATCGAGACGCTACTCTACCAACACATTTTGAACGATCATGCGTACGAGAAGCGCATCGATGTGCGTAAAGAACTTGGCTCCAACTTTAACCAAATATACCAATTCAAACCTGGTTACGTGGGTTATTTCGTGCCTTACCTGTACACCCCGACTGGCTTTAACGAGCTGGATCTTTCGGTGGAATCCCCTCTTCTTATTGAAGCGTTATCCGCTTATGAAGGCATCGCAGGACAAGCCCCAAGTGCACTAGAAATGCACCGAATCAGCCACGACTTGAAGCGCATGTATCAGAACGATTACATCAATTACTGGCGCGATTTTATTAACAGCATCGAGGTGAAAACGATTTCCGGTTCTGAGCAGTTAAATGCCAGCTTGAACGTGCTCAACAATGCCTCAAACAACCCAATGTCTAAGCTGTTTACCACCATCAGCAACTACACTTCGGTTCTTCTACCAGAGCCAAAAGATGCGAAGAAGAAAACCGATGAGGAGATTGCCGATGCTGCGCAAGACAATGAGAAAAAGGAATCCGCTCGACAAATCACACTGACGTTTAATGATTTCCACAAACAAGTGACACCAGACGATCAGGGTAAGAAACCAATAGATTCCGTTCTTGAAGGTTTCGCTAACACGGCCAAATGGCTCGATCAGTTCTACAAATCCAACACACCAGACAAAGTGGCTTACGAAACGTTATCTGCAGGTTTAAAAGCGCAAAATCCGGTCGCACAGTTGGCGTCATTGACCGATTCCCAGCCAACGTTATCCGGTGAAGTGATTGACTACGTGACAGTGCAAACTAATGAGTTGGTGATGAACTTAGCTCACCAATACCTTAATAGTATGTGGAACAGCGAAGTTTACCAGCCTTATGAAAACACCATCGCGGCTTTCTATCCGTTTAAGAAAAGTGCGAACAGCGACGCAAGCACGGCGGATGTTGCTGCCTTCTTCAAGACAGATGGCACGTTGGACACCTTCTATCAAACCATGTTGAAAGGCTTTTCGACAGAGCAACGAGCGCCGTTTATGTCCGGCTTACTGCCAAATACTGGCTTTGCGTTAGATCCTGCGATTTGGCTGATGTTTGATAAAGCCAAAGACATTCGCTCTGCCCTGTTTTTAGCTGACCCGAAAAACGTTGCAATTCAATTCCAGATGAAACCAACAGAAATGAGCTCGGCACTGACTGAGTTTTCTATTCGTGCTGAGAAACCGATTTTCACCTATCAACACGGTCCGATGCTGTGGACACAACAAAGCTGGAAAGGTGATTCTGTCGCGCAAGATGCACTAACGGTGCGTCTACAAAAACAAGCAACGCCGATTGCCAATGAGCAGTTTAAAGGCAGTTGGGCATGGTTCCGCTTGATTGAGCCGCGCGTCACTTCAACCTCTTCGCAAAGCACTCAGCTTGAGTTTGATTACAATGGCGACAAGGTTCGCTTAACGATTAAAACTCAAGGTCAGAACAATCCGTTCGTACCGAATTTCTTTGCTGGCTTTGTGTTACCTGCGAGCATTTAGTGATGAACACGTTCGCCAATCAAACCCTATTTAGAGCCTGTGGCGTTACTTATGTAGCGCCTTTGAGCGAAAACGTGTTTCAGTGCGAGCACAAACTGTATGGCACTGTGGTCATCAAGGTAGCACGCAGCTTGGCTGAGAAACGGGCTTTGATGGCGGAAGCGGACTTTCTATCCAAATACGCGTCGGATTACTGGGCAAACTTTCATGGTTATGGCTCGCAAAACCACGCCGACTGGTTAATGAGTCAATATCTGGAAGGCAAAGCACTTAACGCGATAGAACCTGATTTATTACCTCAAGATTTAATAACCAAGCTTGAATTCGCTTTGCTCAATCTACACAAAACGGGTTATCTGCATGGCGATATCAAGCCACATAACGTCATCGTGACGCCAAATAACCAAGTTCGGCTTATAGACTTTGGCAGTGTGATTCGAGTTGATGCTAAATACCGAGAGCATTCACATACAACCGTTAGCCGAGCCTATAGTGCGACCCGCCCTTGTCTGCGTATCGGTCAGGCAAGTAAGAACGATGATTTCTATGCCTTGGCAATGACCTTGCTCAGCTGCCACGATCAACATCCCTTTGCTGGTCTCTCGTTACAAGAAGCGGCAGAGCTGCTACCTACCCCAAGCAACATTGATTTACCAACGCGCTACCAAGTTCTGATACAAAAAGAGTGGCAACGAATGCGCCACTCTGGAAGCTGTAGGAATTCAACGCTCTAAGCTCTCTGGCTTACGCGTCTGATGATTTCGACTTCAGATACTTCTCAATATCCACCTCATCAACCTGTTCGACTGGCATAAACTTGTTGGCATAATCACGGTAAACCCCGCTTTCTAAGAACAACAAGAACAAGTCCATATCCAAATGCTCGTCCAGTGCCATCTTATACATGATGTCGACCGCAACGCTCACTGGCTTGGCTTTCTTGTAAGGTCGATCACCTGCGGTTAACGCTTCAAAAATATCCGCAATCACTAAGATGCGTTCTGGGGTAGATAAATCTTCTGCACTCAACCGACGCGGATAGCCTGTGCCTTTCAGAGTCTCATGGTGGGTCGAAGCGTAACGCGGCACGTTACTTAACTCCGGTGGGAATGGCAGTGCCCCCAGCATTTTGATCCCACTGATCATGTGCTCGTTAATTTTGAAGCGGTCTTCTGGTGTTAACGTACCGCGAGAAATGGTCAGGTTGTACACTTCACCCAAGTTATATTGATGCTCTGGCACTTGCACCTTAATGCCATGCTCCGGTGCAAATTCCATTGGGCGAACGCGCTCGATAATATGGTCAGGCTTATCCGCTAAAAGGTTTTCGACCACTGGCAGCGTCACGTCAGATTTTGGCTTAATCATTTCTTCAAACGGAGAAAGACCAAGATGATCATCATAGTGACGCAACCAAGTTTGTTGGGCGATCTGTTTAATGCGCTCAATCTTATCGTCACTCATGAACTCACCACCCACATTGGCGTTGGCAACAAATCGGAAGTCCTCATCCAACTGCGCAACTCGCTGGTCGAACTTGGCTCGCGCCTCTTCTTTTGACAGTTCACCAGTAGATATCGACTTCCACATTTCCACTTCAGCGTCTCGCCTTAGTACTTCGAAACGAGTGCGAATTTCATTGATGCGGTTATAGTTGGCTTCTAACTTAGTGCCTTTATCAACGATGTGTTCTGGCGTTGTGATCTTACCGCAGTCATGTAACCAAGCCGCGATACGGAATTCACGTCGTTCATCGTCATTGTTGAACTTAAAGTCTTTGAACTTACCGGTGTCGCACTTCTCTACAGCCTCTGCCAACATCAAGCCAATTTCCGGAACACGATTACAGTGCCCCGCAGTATAAGGAGACTTGTCATCGATCGCTTGCGCGATAAGGCGAATAAAGGCTTCAACAAACTCTTCTTGCTGTTGCTCGTGATGCTGAATCTCTTGCGTCATTTCGGTAACTGAGTCAGACAAGTCAGAAACTTCTTTGATACGCGTTTCTACCGGAGCTAATTGGTCAAATTCACGATTTTTGATTTTGATGGTTTCTTTTCGAAGCGCCAGAATCGGATGCACAATAGGTGAGCCAACCTTCCATGCTAAAGGAAATAAGATAACCATCACGATAGAGGTAAACGCAATAGCCTTGGATAATCGACTGGTGACAGCATCAGTAACGACTTGCTCGGAAACTAACACCGCAAAGTAGTCACTTGTTCCACGAGTAGATTGCAACTTAGTGATATAGAGAAATCGATGCTCTCCCTCAATGGTCACTTTGTTCATCGTGTCGTGTTTGTCTTTTTGGGTTGCTAGCTCATAGACTTCCGGATAAGGCGCAAAACTGCCTCGCCATTGATGGGGTTTAAACCACTTCTCTTCCAACGCGGATTGTTGTTCTGGTGTAATACTGTCGATTGCCTGATTGACAACTTGCATCAATCCACTGTTTTCATCTTGCATGAACACAGAAAATTCCAGAGGTGATTCCGTCAATTTTGTCACATGGATATTGGTAATTTTCACTAGTCGCTTCATCTCGACCATGGTTAGGTAACTGTCTACAAGGTATTCAATATCCCCCATGTGCAGCGCTCGTTTTGCTAAATCGAGATTAGGTTGTTCAACAATATTGAGTGTCGGATAACGTTCGAGTAACCACTCCTTCATTCCAAAGCCAGCGACGACGCCCACTTTTTGGTTCGTGAGTTCAGTTAGAGAAACGGGCATCGGAATATCGATTTTGGCTGCGATAGCCAGTTGTCCGTAAAATATCGGATGGCTCTTGAGACCAAATTCAGAGGGAGCACCAAGCACGGGCTGAAGTATATCTATTTCGCCATTGCGATACTTCTTCACCAATTCTGCAGAACTGAAGCCATTTACGAACTCCACTGCCATGCCCGTTTTCTCAGCGATGAGTTTTAAAACATCGATAGCATAGCCACCAGGCTCACCACTCTCGGTATAATCGTATGGTCCCCAATCATTCTGGTTGGACACAACAAACTCTTTATCATTCAATAATGCTTGCTGTTCTTTTGTTAAAGTTAACGGTGGCGATGTCGGAATTTCAACCTCTTGAAATACGTTGATGCTTGAAGCGATCACTTCACCTCGATTGTTAAAAATGAACGACTCTACGCCATCATCTTTTTTCATTCCGAGTTCAGTCGCTGTGATTTTCTCACTCAGAGACGAGAGCACGGTATCGACACCGATCACGGCGCCTTTATTACTGCGAACAGAATAGGATTGACCGGTGATTTTTAAATGCTGAAATAAGTAGGGATCGGTCTTGTAGACACTGTTTTTTGAGGCATTGTCGAACCAAGGTCTCCGAGATGGATAGAAGTTACTAGTTTGTTTTGTAGTACGAACCAGCTCAAGCGACTCTGAATAATATAAGGAATATCTTGTTCGCTCTTCGCCTTCTCCCACAATTTTGATAACCGCCCAACGTTCATCAGGTGCCGCTCCTATTTTTCCTCTAACAATTGAAGAAGATTCCAAGTTAACTACTTGAAAGAAGAACTCTTCCTGATTCGCAAAGTAAATACTGTAAAAGACAGGATTATCAATCAAGGTTTGGGTAAATACGTGCTGAATTTCATCTTCACTAAATTGTGTATCACTGTAATCAGCTACACTCCGCAGTATCCCCGCACTACTTGTTGCACTCGCATCAATTTGATGGATATGGTTACTGACGTCTTTAGCCGTCATGGTTAAGCGCGTCAAAATATGTTCCTCTGACATCTGCTTACCAAAGTAGTATTGCATACCAACCCCGAGTAACGCAGTCACTGCAGTAGCAAATATGAAGAGACTTCCGACGGTGAACTTAATCGAAAACTTACGAGGAGAACCTGATTTAGTTTTCACGCGATAACGCCCTCCAATGGCATTGACGACAAGAAAATTCGCTACCTATGTTGGCAACTTGAGGCATATTAATATCAAGTCTAGTACATATTTTTCATAGACTTGCACAAGGAGCGACCAAAAGGTTATTAATCGGCAAGTACCACTATCGCAACCACAGTCTCAGTTCTTTCATAGGTTTCGACTGTTGAAATAATCGGTCATCTCAAATTTATCCTAAGCACCTAGCTCGCTAACATTACGCTTCTTTTGTATGCCCCCTCTATCTGTAAGAAATATCTATGAAGCAAAAAGGATTCTCCTTAACCGAAGTTACTGTAGCGCTTATTCTCTTAGCCATAATAAGTTTGTTTTCAGCACCACAAATCATGCAGAAGCAACGTCAAGATCGACTCAACAGCTTGGAATCTTTTATCGACAAATTTCATGACATCAACCAGGAGATGATGACACACGCTAAGAGTCAAGGTGTCGCAGAAATGCCGTTAGCAAAACTGTCAGAACTGAACATTTATGTCAGATTGGGAACGCTAGCGTTGGATGATTTCAATGTAGAGAAAGCGATGGGCGTGCAAGGGTTGAACCTTGCCAATATCGGACCGACCGAGAAACCGTCATTACTTATTTACTTAGGCAAGGAAAAGTCACCTGAACAGATAAAAGAGTCAGGTTGTTTCCTCAGTATCAGCCGCCCATCTCACGGCGCTACGAGTCTAGCTGCAACTACGAATAAGTTAACCATCACAAAGTTTTACGACTATTGCTAGAGCTCCATTTTAGAGAGATTAGATTACTACGAAATCTTATTCTTCAATCGGCGTATGCTAGCTAATGTCTTATATACCCTTAAGGTTTTATTATGATCGTCGTGAAAAAAGCAGGTGTCTCTGATGTCAAAAAGGTCTCTCCTCTTTACCTAAAATATCTTGAGTTTTATCAAGTCGATGTTTCAGGTAAAGACCCAGAGTCTTTTATCAAAGCTCGTATTGAGAATGAAGAATCAGTCGTGTACTACGCAACGGATGAAAGTGGGCGGACGCTCGGTTTTGCGCAGCTTTATCCACTCTTCTGTTCGCTAGAAATGCGTAAGATTTGGCTTCTGTACGATTTGTATGTGGATTCATCACAGAGAAAACGAGGGATTGGTGAACGCTTATTGGAACAAGCGGACCAACTGGCAAAAGAGACCGACTCTGCCTTTGTTATGTTAAGCACTGGTATTGATAATAAAACCGCACAATCCGTGTATGAGAAACACGGTTACGTACGAGATGTCGAGTTTTATAACTATGTTCACATGCTTAAGTAATCAAACGAGCACATGAGCAAAGAGCGAAAAGCCGAGTTAATACTCGGCTTTTAATGATCAACTTACACCACTTTGTACTTGCTGATAGACAATCAAAAATAAACCTGCAAATACCGCTACTGTCAGTAAAACCTTTAACCAGAGAAACTTCATTTTATCTACTCTTCTGGCGCGTATTGGTCAAAAACTTCTTGAGCTGTCATTTTCTTGCTGTGTGGTTGCAGATCATAGTATGCGGGCTTCTCATCAGTGAAGATCTCTAAGCTTAATTTGAAATCTGGCTCATTAAATAATCCCGCAGAAAGAATATATTCATCTGTTGCCAACAAGTGGTAATAGATATTCGTGCCGCATTCACCACAAAAACCTCGTACTGCCCATTGGGATGATTGATAGCGTTTAGGCTCAGCACCGTTAAATGTCACACCGGGACCACAATGCACCGCATGCAGAGGCCCACTTGACCACTTTCGACACATATCGCAATGACAAAAGCTCACTTCATTGTGTTGAGGTGCGGTCACTTCAATAGCGCCACATAAACATGTTCCTTTCATCTCTATTCCTCCCTATTCAACCTCCATCATTATGGCGGTTTTAGACACTCCATTGATGTGACCAACCTAGTCTTTCACCACATTCTTTGATGAGTATATTTGCGTGAACTTTATGAACAAAACGTCGTTTATGCTCAATATTCTCTTTATCTACGCATTAGAGACATCACGTTAACACCTTATTAACCTTTAACTCATCACTAGCGAGTCACCCTACCTTGCTAGGAGAACAAATAATAAGACTCTTCAAAACAAGAGAGTCACCAACATAAGGAACGTGAAACATGTTAAAGGTACTCAAACCAACGCTCGCCGCATCCATCATTGCAGCCTCATTTTCTTTCCACGCTTTTGCTGCTGATGTTGAAAAAATCCACTTTCTAATCCCTGGTGGTGCTGGTGGTGGCTGGGATATGACGGCTCGTGGTACAGGTGATGTACTGGTTAAATCCGACATCGTTGAAAATGTCTCTTTCCAAAACCTCTCTGGTGGCGGTGGTGGTAAAGCCATTGCACACCTCATCGAAACCGCTGAGCGCCAACCTGATACGTTGATGGTGAACTCAACCCCAATCGTTGTTCGTTCACTGACGGGTATCTTCCCGCAATCTTTTCGAGATCTCACGCCAGTAGCTGCGACGATTGCTGATTACGGCGCTATCGTGACTTCCGCGGATTCGAAGTACAACACATGGGAAGATGTGGTCAAAGATTTCGAATCTAACCCACGTAAAGTAAAAATCGCCGGCGGTTCTGCTCGTGGCTCGATGGATCACCTTGTCGTCGCAGCTGCATTTAAAGGCGAAGGTTTTGACGCGCGTAAAGTTCGCTACATCGCGTATGACGCTGGCGGCAAAGCAATGGCAGCGCTTCTGTCTGGCGAAACACAATTGCTTTCAACCGGTCTTGGCGAAGTATTAGAGATGTCGAAATCTGGTCAGGTAAAAGTACTGGCGATTACGGCACCAAAACGTCTAGACGCCGCACCAAACATCCCTACCCTGAAAGAATATGGCAATGAGACTGTGTTCGCGAACTGGCGTGGTTTCTTTGCCGCTCCTGGCACGAGCCAAGCCAAACTCGATGAATGGAACGCAGCTCTGACCAAGATGTACAAAACGGACGAATGGCAAGTTGTTCGTGACCGCAATGGTTGGATTGACAACTACAAAGCGGATAAAGATTTCTTCGCGTTCCTAGAAGAGCAAGAGCAGCAAATGGGCGACCTAATGCGCGAATTAGGTTTCCTTAAAAAGTAATAACTCCCATCCGAGTTTGTGGGGTTAGCTATCCCTAGTCCCGTTGTATTTGCACTCTAATTTCACCGTATATGGGCATTGTCGATATTCGACAAGTAAAAACTCCTTTGTTTATTGATTGGTAAACACTAAGTAACTCGACTAGCAGCGATGCGCTTAATTGTTAATGACTTAGTCCTTCTTCATTAACGCCCATATACGGTCTTTTCCTGTTGTTCTAGGAGTTGGATATGTCTCATTCAACCAATATTTTTACCAAAGAGAATTTGCTGTGCCGCGATCGTGTTGGCGCGATGATCTTTTTGTTGTTTTGCCTATGCTATGGCTACCAAACTACGCAAATCCCTCTCTTTCCCGGGGATGAATACGAACCCTTCACGGCTCGCACTTTACCGACCATTCTGACCTACGTCGGGATTGGTTTAGCGCTAATGCTATTGGTCACTGGTCAGCCCGATAAACAAAGCGGCGCTGTGATGTCATTCAACTGGAAATTGCTTATCGCCTTTTTAGTTTTGATGGCGCTTTATGGTCTGGGTTTGACTTACATCGGCTTTGTATTAGCGACAGGATTCTTCCTGCTTGCGGGCTTTTACCTTCTTGGCGAACGACGTAAATCGGTGTTGTTTGGAGCCTCATTCCCGTTCGTTATCGCGTTTTACTTGTTGCTCACTCAAGGTCTGGATATCTACCTTGAGCCTGGTCTGATTTTCACCATCTGGTAGTCAAAAGAAAGGACTGAATTATGTTAGATGGAATTCTACAAGGTTTATCCACCGCCGTGATGCCAATGAACATCATGATGGTGATTGTTGGCTGTTTTGTTGGTACGTTTATCGGCATGCTACCGGGGCTTGGTCCTATTTCTGCCATCGCTCTGATGATTCCTATCACCTATGGTTTGGATCCATCTTCGGGTCTGATTCTGATGGCAGGTGTTTACTATGGTGCGGTATTTGGTGGTTCAACTTCCTCTATTCTTATCAACGCACCGGGTTGTTCTTCAACCGTAGTTACCGCGTTTGATGGCTACCCAATGGCGCAGAAAGGACAAGCAGGTAAAGCACTTGCACTGGCGGCTTACTCTTCTTTCACTGGTGGCACGCTTTCAGCAATAATGCTGCTTGTGGCGGCACCAGCATTGGCTAACGTCTCGTTAAGCTTCCAATCTTCTGACTACTTTGCGCTAATGCTTCTTGGCTTATCCGCAGTGGCTGCGTTCGCTGGCAAAGGACAAGTAATAAAAGCATGGATGATGACCATTCTAGGCTTGATGTTGTCTACAGTCGGCATTGATAAAGGCGTCGGTGTCGAACGCTTCACCTTTGGTCTAACGGATTTGATGGATGGCTTTAGCTTCCTATTGTTGGCGATGGCGACCTTTGCGCTTGGTGAAACTTTGATGGGTATTTTGAAGCCTTCTGAAGATACGCGTGATGAGGAACAAGATAAGCTGAGCAACATTGGCTCGATGAAAGTCACCAAGGAAGAAATCAAAGAAGTAGCGCCTGTTTCTATTCGCTCTTCAATCCTTGGCTTCTTTACAGGTGTTCTTCCGGGCGCAGGTGCAACCATCGCCGCCTTCTTAAGTTACGGCATGGAACGTAACCTTGCTCCAAAGGATAAAAAAGAACAATTTGGTAAAGGCAGCATTCGAGGTTTGGTTGCTCCGGAGTCAGCGAACAACGCAGCATCTAGTGGTTCTTTCGTTCCTCTTTTGACCCTTGGTATTCCGGGCTCTGGTACAACCGCAATCATGCTAGGAGCGTTAATCGCTTATGGTATTCAGCCGGGCCCTCGTCTGTTTGTTGAGCACCCAGATGTGTTCTGGTCAGTGATCATCTCTATGTACTTCGGCAACATTGTGTTGGTGATTCTTAACCTACCGCTGATCCCATACATCTCGAAGCTGTTGGCAGTACCAAGAACCGTGTTGTTGCCGATGATTCTGTTCTTCTCCATTACGGGTGTGTATCTGGTTTCTTTCAACACCATGGACGTGTTTGTGATGTTACTTGTGGCAATGGCTGCCATCGCACTAAGATTGGCAAACTTCCCTCTCGCACCGCTCTTGCTTGGCTTTATCCTTGGTGGATTAATGGAAGAGAACCTGCGCCGAGCATTGATGATTTCCGACGGAGAACTGAGCTTCCTATGGGAACGCCCAATCACACTGACATTCACAGTGTTTGCGGTATTGGTACTTGGCAGTCCACTGCTTGTAAAACTCTTTCAAAAGCTTAAAGCGCAACCAGTGAAAGTTGAGCAATAAGCATTCTATCTCTCCCTCAAGATAGACCTTTGAAACCAAGCCACCCTCTGCGGTGGCTTTTTTCTTGGACTAATCGCTACTTTATTTCTTTGGATGAGTTGCGTAGTGTTAACCGTTCAGAAACAAAAATTATAAGAACAAAAAAGGATTTTTATGCTGCTGGAATTTGCTCTCTTGTTTGCCGCAGGCGTCGTGGGTGGGATCATGAACTCCGTCGCCGGTGGTGGTAGCTTCATAACCTTCCCTGCATTGATGGCTGTTGGCGTGCCTCCTATCATGGCGAACGCGACGAATACTTATGCTTCTTGCGCAGGTTACATCAGTGGTGCAATCGGCTTTCGCGAAGAAATCATGAAGAACAAGCAAGAACTGGCTTTCACTATCTCTTTCAGTTTGATTGGTGGCGCTGTCGGTGCTTACCTTCTGCTAAATACGCCAGAATCTGTTTTTCTTGAAGCGATTCCGTGGCTACTGTTGTTCGCAACCGTACTGTTTTTAACTGGCTCACGCATGACTGCGTTGATTAAGTCTATGACCAAAGAGACCAAACACGCCGGCATTCTGGGTGTGATTGCATTAAGTCTTCTTTTGATTAGCGTCTCTGCTTATGGCGGCTTCTTCAATGCCGGACTAGGCGTGATCGTATTAAGTTATTTAGTGGTTGCAGGGCACCAAGACATCAACTTAATGAACGGGCTTAAGCTGCTGGTTTCGACCTGTGTTTCTCTGATTGCCATCGTGATCTTTGTTGCTAACGGTTCGATCGATTGGACCAAAGGCAGCGTTGTAATGGTTGGCACATTGGTTGGCGGCTACTTGGCAGCGCGTGTATCTCGCCGGTTGAATCCTAGTCATGTAAAAGGCTTCGTTGCCCTCTCTTCTATCGCGATTACCATTTACTTTTTCGTAGATGTCTATGCCTAACTCAATACCACGATATAACCAAAGCCAAGCGCTCATTGCTCACAAACCAAAACGCCATCGCAAACTACGATGGCGTTTTTATTAGTTCTAAGTGGAAATTACTTAATCAAACCCACTTCTTTGTAGTACTTCTCAGCACCTGGATGAAGCGGCGCAGATAGACCATCTTTCACCATTTCTTCTTTCTTCAAGTTGGCGAATGCTGGGTGTAGACGGCGGAAATCATCAAAGTTTTCGAATACCGCTTTCACTACGTTGTAAACTACTTCGTCTGGCACGGCCGTTGAAGAAACAAACGTCGCACCTACACCAAAGGTTTGTACATCACTTTCTGAACCGCGGTACATGCCACCCGGTACGTTTGCGATACGGTAGAAGCTGTTATCAGAAACCAACTTCTCAACTTGTGGACCGGCTACCGTTACGATGTTGCTGTCACACGAGGTCGTTGCTTCTTTAATCGCACCACTTGGGTGACCGACTGTGTAAACCATCGCGTCGATCTTGTTATCACACAGTGCTTTTGACTGTTCTGATGCTTTTAGCTCAGATACCAGCTTGAAATCATCATTCGTCCAACCGTACTCTTTCATTAGCACTTCCATGGTACCGCGCTGACCAGAACCTGGGTTACCAATGTTCACTCGTTTGCCTTTTAGGTCATCAAACGTGTTGATGTTAGCGTCTTTACGAGCCACAACGGTGAACGGTTCTGGGTGTACAGAGAACACCGCACGAAGCTCTTTGAATGGTCCTTTATCTTCAAACTTGCTCGTACCGTTATAAGCATGGTATTGCCAGTCCGACTGCGCGATACCTAAATCCAACTCACCTGCGCGAATGGTATTGATGTTGTAGATAGAACCACCGGTACTTTCTACTGAACAACGGATGCCATGATCAGCACGTGATTTGTTGACCAAACGACAAATTGCACCACCCGTCGGGTAGTACACGCCAGTTACACCGCCCGTACCAATGGTTACGAACGTATCTTTAGCAGAAACTGAAAAACTTGTACTTAGTGCAGCCAGAGAAGCCGCGACAGCAATTTGCTTGAGCTTTAACATTGAACGTCCTTATTTTTTCCTTTGTTTATGGCTTGGTAAGTATAGCAATCGTTAACAAACTGATAACGTTTAAGATCACATCCTGAGAATTATCACCACGCAGCAAAAGGCATTGATCGGTAAGAAATTATGAACCGTGTTCGACTTTAGTTTTAGCCCAACCAAAAAGCCCGCAGAATTTAACTGCGGGCTGTCCGGAATTTCAATAGTACTTAGTCGGTCGCTAGGGTTCTCTCCTCGCTGCTGTCATTGACTGCGGATGCACTTTCATTTCCTTTCCTGTGTGTCCATAGGTAAATGGATGGGATCACGGTAAGCGTGACGATCATCGAGATCACGCAGCCCCAACCAACCACCAGCGCCATCGGTGACATGTAGTTATCGTAACCACCCAAGCCGTACGCAAGCGGGATAAGACCTGCAACGGTTGTGATTGTGGTTAAGGTGATTGGTCTCACTCGGCTTTGCGTTCCACGAATTACAAACTCCAGCAAGTTGGTATCGTTACATTCCGCTTCGTGTTCTTTGAAGTGCCAAATCAGCACCAAGCAGTTGTTCACCATAATACCAATCAAGGCAATCATCCCGATGATGGAGAAAAAGCTCAGCACCTGATTATGTAAGAACAGAATAAACAGCGCACCAGCGATGCCAAAAGGAATCACCGTCAACACAATTAAGGTTTCGCGCATTCGGTCAAAAAGAAGAATCAGAAGCAACGCAATGCCAATAAACGCCACACTAATCGCGATGACAAAGCCTTGCTGCGCTTCTTGTGTTTCTAAGATCTGCCCTGTCGCAATAATAGAGGCACCGCCGTATTCTTTATTGGCAAAGGCTTCTTGAACCGCAGCAAAAACGGCAACCGGATCAGTCACGGTCGAATCGACACCTGACGAGACACGAATCACTCGCTCTCCATTAAAGTGTTTGATTTGTGCTTCTGCATCGGCATTTCTCCATCGAACCAGCTCACTTAATGGCACCAGCTTGTTATTGCTGGCGCGAACCAAAATGTTATCCAGTTCTTTTAAGGATTTGTCGTCTTCTTCTAAAGCGACTCGGAAGTACACTTCTTCTTCACCATTAAAGATCCGCGTCACGCGTTGACCGTCAATCGCAAACTTAATGATATCCCCGACTTTGGTGGCACTGATGCCGTAGTACTTGAGCCAGTGATGTTGCAGCTCAGCTTGAATCTGTGGTGCTGGTGCATTTAAATCACGTCGTACTCGGCTCGTCCCTTCCAATGATTCAATGTACGCCGTCAAATCATTAGCAAGCTTTTCTCGCCCTTCATCCGTACCGCCAACGACACGCAAGTCCACTGGACGTCCTACCGGAGGACCGCCGCCATCAATATCGAACTCAATTTGAGCCAACCCTGTAATTTGCGTTGCTTTCTCTTCCCACTCTTCGACGATTTGCTCTGCGGTTCTTGTTCGGCTGTTTGGTGGTGTTAATGAAATCACCCAATAGCTATTTGGTGAGCTCACTTCGCCGTACCAATAATTCACCTCTTCAGTGCTTTTGATCAGCGCTTCGAGTTGTTGTGTTTCTTTCCAGACGTCATCCAAATCTAACTCTGGATTCGATTCAGCACTGATTTCTATCAAATACGCGCCGTCTGTTGGGAAGAACAAGAAGCTCAAACTCTTATATGAAATCGCTCCTAAAGTCAGAATCACTACGGTAATACATGGCAGCGCTACTTTGCTGTTTCGAATGACAAGTTCAATTAAACGATTCAGTGCGCTTAAATCTAAAAATGGCTTTTTCTTTACCTGACTCTTCTTACTCAAAATGCCTTTTAAATGGGCAGGAATAAAGAACAGCGCGTCGATAAACGAAAAGCACAACGCAATAATGACCGTAAGCGGAATTACATAAACCAATTTACCGCTGTTTCCCGGTAAGAAGAGCAAAGGTATGAAGGCAATCATGGTCGATAAAATGCTTGCTAGGACCGCTGGGAATACACTCTTCACACCTTGCGAGACCGCCTTATCAACCGGATAACCTTCTTCAACTAGTGCCACGATTTTATCGCTCACCACCACGGCATCATCGACAATAATTCCGACAATCAAAATTAAGGCGGACATAGTGAACACATCCAGAATCTGCCCGAAAGGAGGCAGCAAAGCCAGCGTGCCGAAGATACATACGGGAATAGAAACCGCGACCCAAAATGCAATGCGTCTATCAAGGAAAAGCGCCAACGTAATCAACACCAAGCCAAGCCCAACCAAGCCGTTGTCTTGCACGATGCGCGCTTTCTCTTGGATGTCTTCGGACAAGTCAGAACCGATGGCGATAGTGTATTTGTCACCGAGCATTTTTTGCTGATTTGCAATCAAAGCTTTCACCGCGTTAGAGGTGCTAATAACGTCCGCGCTTTCATTGGTTCTTAAGTCAAAAAGAATACTCTTATTACCGTTGATTGAGCCATAAACCTCGCCTTTTTCAAACCCATCCTCAATGAGACCTGCAACGTCTTTAAGTTGAATATTCGGGCTGAATGAGATGAACATTTCACGCAGCTCTTCAATGCTATCCAGCTCGGCAGAGGTCATCAGTTCTGGGTTGTTCTTTAACGTTTCCAGACGACCACCGCTGATCAGCGTATTACGCTCTGCAATCAATGCCGCCACTTGATCCAACGTTAAGCCATAACGTCTCAAAGAAATCGGTTCGAGTTGGATTAAGAACTCTGGCGCACGCAAATCGACGGTGTAAACTTCACCAATCCCCTCAACACGCCGCAAAGCCAACTCTAGGTCTTTGGCTTTATCTCGCAGTGCTTTATAACCAACATCACCAGAAATACCAACCACCATGAAATCCAAGCTGTACGATTTTTTGATCGACAGCGTTGGCGCTTCGGTCACACCAGCGGGTAAATCCGTTACCCTTGCCAGTGCATCTCGAATGTCTTGGTAAACGGCATTCGGATCAGAGACATTGCTGTCCAGCACCACACTGATGTTTGAGACGCCAGTTTCCGACGTGGAGGTGAACTCTTTCAAGCCCGAAATGGACAGCAGTTCTTTCTCAATTTTACTGGTGATGTTGCTTTCAATATCTTTCGCACTGGCACCAGGATAAACCGTGACGATATCGCCTTTTCCTAAGTCAAATCGAGGCTTCTCAGCAAGGGGAAGATTGTAGGCAGTAAGGGCACCAATGCTGATGATCAAAATGGTCAGGATTTTAGACGCAAACTTTCGATGAGAGAGCAAATCTAAGAAGAAATTCACATTGCCTCCTGATCATTGAAATACACGTACGATTCCATGCCCGGATTAAGCTTGCCGTTGGCGTTATCTACCGTCACTTCAACAAGGAAGCCCGGCTCACTGTTTTGGAAAGCAGGAGAAAGTAAAGTGATGGTGCCGTCCAACGTCTGCTCAACAGAAGGCACTTCGACCTTAACCTTCTCGCCTTTACTGAACTTGTTGAAATCAATCTCTAACAGGTGAAAACGTACTTTCAATCGTTCCATATCTGCAATGATAAAGAGCGCATCACCCACCGAAATAAACTGCCCTAGCTCAACAGAGCGATTGATGACCACCCCATCAAAAGGTGCATCCGGAGAGGCTTTATCCAGCGTTCGAGCCGCGATTTTGTAGTGTGTATTACTTACGTTGAATTGAGCTCGACCAATGTTGGTTATACGAATTTGGTTGTCCACGTCACTTGCCGAGACGCCATTACTGGTCAGCAAGGATTGATAACGCTTTAATTGCTTTTCTTGAATATCTAACTCGGCACGACTCACCTCTAACTCGTTACGTGCTAAGTCCAAACTCAATGCATAATCTTCTGAGGACAGAGACAATAGCTCCTGCCCTTGAGTCACAGAGTCACCGTTATCGTAACGATAAGAATCCACCACGCCGACAACTTCACTTTTTACCACAACACTTTTTTCAGGAATCAGTTGACCAACAACGTAGTCGTTCGCTGCATGAGCAGCGCTTGATAAAAGAAATAAAGGAATTAGTACGGATCTTTTTTTCATTTAGTTATCTCATTTCCGATGAACCAAATGACTTGTGTAACCGTTCCTCCGACAAGTCACCACTGACAGGAACACACAAGCCTTTAGTGTTTACTAAGGCATTAACCAGAAGCACAGCAAACGATTAACACTCTTATTTATTGATGCTTGATATATAAATTATCAGTGGAGGTGTGGAAAAAAAGTGAGTCCTGACTGAAGCGTTTAACTACTTAAATCGAGGGAGTCCTTTCTGATTTGTTAGTACTTCGTTCAATCAAAACCGTTGCAGGTCTGTCGAGAGAAACTAACCATGATTTGATATATACCCAAGTAACCTCGAGATGCTTGGTTCAGCGAGAATGACTTGGTTTGAAGGCGAGGCAACAATTTGAAGATCTAGTGGTTCTAAATCGAAAATTGTTAACGAAGCATGCGAACCAAGGCAACTCGCCCTTCGGGAGCGTGTCACTGAAGCAATTTCATCGTCAAACAACTTGGAAATAGCTTGCTATTCCGCTTCGTTGTTTTCCTTGAACTTGAATCAGTGACGACGCTCTGAATCTAGCATCTTGAAGTCACTTGGGTATACCTCTATAACCTCGCGATGCTTGGCTATAAAAAAAGAGACAAGCCGCTCGACTTGTCTCTTTCTCATTTCATCATATTGTATTTATACCCAGGTCACTCCTAGATACTTAGGTATAGCGCATCAATCTCTGAGCCATTGATGATCTTCACCACCATCTTTCTTATTGAAAAATGCAGAGTGCTGCTGTTTGAACTGATCTGCTTTTATCTCTGAAATCGGCCACAATGTAAAATCTTCACGAATAAAGCTATCGTCAATACCAAACTCAAGCGTTCTTAGCTTATTGCCGATAAATCGATAGATGTACGTTTCACCGGTCTTCTCGCACACCATTGGTACATGCGACATCGGCTGACCATTGACTGAAACTGACACCCATTTACTACTCTTTGGCTCACAAGACGCTTGATTTACTACATCAATTTCGAACTTGTTGTCTAAGGTCGTACCGACAAAGACGACGGTGGAATCTTGCAAATAGACGCGCCTTAATAAAAGCTGTTTAGTATCTTGAGTACGTGTGGTTTGAATACCATTAGAAAATGGTTCGAAGTAAGACCAATGCCAGTTCCATTGCATGCCTTTTTCAACAAAGTGAAGTTGAGGTATGGTTTTCCAAGCCACAATACCAGCAAGCGCCGCAATAAAAGCGATCAGGATAATTAGAATTCGAACAAGTGAGTGCATTAGACTGGTTTTTCTACAAGTAATTTAACACCAAGTGCAACCAGTACCGCTCCAGTTGCCCCTTCCATCCATTTCATAAAACTTGCATTTTTTAACAAGCTTTTCGCGGAATTTAATGCACCAGCCAGACCACATTGCCAAACCATCGCAATCATAAAGTGAATAGACGCCATGAGCATAGATTGCATTAATGGAGAACCTTCTGGGTTAACAAACTGAGGTAAAAACGCCAAATAGAACACTGCCGTTTTTGGATTAAGCACATTAGATAAGAAGCCTTCACGGAAAGAGCGTTTACCGCTATACGCTTGGTGGGTCTGTTCAGAGACAGCAATGCCGCCATTCGATTTCATTAACGCTCTCAAACTACTTAATCCAAGCCAGATTAAATAAGCAGCACCCACCATTTTCACCATTTGAAATAGTTCAGCGGATTGAGCTAAAACAGCAGAGATGCCTACAGCAGAGAAAAATGCATGAACAAACAGACCGAAACAAATACCTAAACTTGTCGTACAACCATCTTTAAGACCTGCACGACTGGTGTTACGAATCACCAAAGCTGTGTCCAATCCCGGTGTAAGCGTCAAAATAGTGATGGCAATGAGGAATGCCTCAAAATTCAAAATATCCATATTCTTGTAGTGAGTGATTGTGCATTACCCATCAATACCGTCAATCCACGCAATTCGCAAGCAACTTTTGTGATCAACATCGTTGAAAATCACATAACGTACAAAGCCATACGCATAAAAGCACTTAATAAGCATACACACAAATGATTTTAAGATGCAGGGCTCAAAACGTTGTCATTGATTCGAGGTCAAGGAAAACAACGTAGCGTCTACAAACCAAGTCATTCTCGCTAAACAAAGCATCTCGAGGTTACTTGAGCATAAGGTCTTTCTTATATAAAGAGAGTTACTACTATTTCTACAACTTTTATAAAAACGATCAACCTCCTTTACTACTCTTCTATTTCCATCAGGAATTATAGTTTATTTCAACAACACAAAATAAACGAAAGTTGGTGTGCAAATGGGATATATGCTTCTTTTTCATTGCTGCCTGATGATCGCAATTTGGTTATTTATATTTGCGCCACTATTTAGTAACGCAAATACCTTAACGATGAATCTTGTTGGCAAATTAGAAGACCGATGTGAGATAAATTTCACGTCAGGTCAGAAAATCGACTTGTCAGACAGCAATATAAAAACACTACCATTGGACATATATTGCAACCAACCACTCGGCGTAAGCGTATATTCAAAAAATGGCGGACTAAAATTGGATAAAAGAGATGATATTCCACCATTCGAGTATTTATTTGAAATCAACATTAACAAAGCAAATATTCATGAAGAAGTAAAAAGCATTGATTTGCTCTCTGAAAAACGCTTTGACAGTTCAGGTGTTATTCCTTTCTCGGCACTAGGAGAAATAAGAATAACACTAGAAGACCGCTTGCTATACGCAGGCTATTACGAAGACGTGATTGAAATTGATGTATTCCCCTCAATTAACAGCGTCATCAACTAGGAGTTCTGTATTCGATACAGAGAAAGGCTAGCTCGGTGGGATTTGGGCTAAACATGTATGTTATCTCTCAAGTTAAAGGAATCTTTTTATGAAAAAACTTACGATTTGTGCAGCGGCTGTTACAGCAATTTTCGGTTCGCAAGTTCACGCAGGTCCGGGTGATGTTCAATTAGTGGGTTATGTTTCTCCAGTATGTGAAGTATCAGGGCTTGCTACTCAATTGCTCGACTTTGGTGATGTAACACAAGAACAAACTGTTTCTATCGATCTGGATATGAAATGTAACGATGTCGATGGTGCAACCGTTTCTTTGACCAGTTCTGAAGGTGGTCTTGAATCGGATGATGACGAAGATTTCGCGCTAACTTATACCGCAACTTTTGCGCCTACAGGTCTTCCATCATTTGATCTAAATGCACCTGGTGGTCCGGGTTTAAACGATGTCTCTAGTGAGCTGTCATACCCAGGTTCTTCGGGTCTAGCATCTGGTGTTGATGCGACATTGACTGTACAAACAACAGAAGTGGCAACATGGGCGGGTGGCTACTCAGATACGCTAACCGTTAACGTGACTTCTAACTAAGTTCCCCTCCGGGAGGCTAAGCGTATAGCCTCCCTTTCTACACAGCCATACCAAGCTGACATTGATGGAGCTCAACATGACTCGATGGATTATCCTAGTCGCAACATTTTTATTTTGTTCTTACGCTAACGCATACAAGGTTGAACCTATGGTTGCTGAGATTGAACCCATAGGCAATCGAGCCCAAATGTCGATGCGTATCGACAATACATCCCGAGTACCCCTAACTGTTGAGCTCTATCCTTTTTCAATGACCATGGATGAGCAAGGTGTAGAAACAACAAAACCCGCAGACGATGAATTGCTCGTTATTCCAGTAACCGCAATCATAGAGCCAGGTCGCTCTCAATCGGTCATGATTCGTTATTTGGGTGATCCTTCAATCTCTGAATCAAAAGCATACCGAGTCTCCATTAAGCAGGTTGAAGTAGCCCGTGGCGAAGAACAAAGCGCTAAGATGGGGTTATTACTTCAATTCAATACACTAATTAATGTTAAGCCAAAAAATACATCGGCAAACTTAGATATAAAAAGTGTCAAACAAAAAGGAAGCAAATGGATTGTTGAAGTAGAGAATAATGGTAATAGTTATGGCAGGCTAACGAATACTAACTGGCATTTAACGGATGGTAGTAATTCTAAATACCTAAAAGGATTAGATATTAGTAAGTTAATCGCAGGCACACTTGTACTTCCTCATTCAACACGATTTTTTGAAATGAAACCATTGAAAGGGTTTGACGTGTCAGATTTGTCGATAGAAATAGAACAGGATAAATAACATGTTCTATCAATCTATAACATGTCTAATCTTGTTATTATTTAGTGGTTTTTGTAATGCAATCATTATTTCACCAACTGTATTTGAATTGAACACAGATAGAAATACAACATCACAGATCATAGTGACAAATAATTCAACAGAAAAAATGCCGCTAGAAGCAAGTATTCATCAGCTAGTATTTAAGAAAAATGGTCAATATGAAACCAAAGCATTAAATAGCGACGCACTTTTGGTTTTTCCACCAGCAGCAATGTTAGCACCGAACTCAAAGCAAGTATTTCGTATTCAATGGCTTGATCCTTCTGTACAAAAGACATCCTCTAGCTACTTTATACGGTTTACACAAGCTCATTTAACGGGTGCTAATGGACAAAGTAGAACTTTGCCTATGCAGCAGAGCGGAGTCAAAATTAAAGTGCATTATAACGCGCTGCTTCATGTGTACTCCAACAACCAACAGCCTGACGTCACCTTGGAAGTGTCTGATGCCGGACAATTGGTTATTCGTAATACTGGCGAACGCTTTACCTACTCTCGACTACTGTATTTTGAGCCGTTAACAGCGACAGAAAATTACTCGCTCCAACAACAAGTCGGTGACCAATTTTTGCCACCATTTTCTACCTTCACCCTGCGTTCACGGAAAGCAATCCCAGTAGGAAAATATCATGGAAGAGAGCAATGAGCGTCGGAGCAGTGCTGTTTGGCTCCTATTCATTTTATTAACGATTTTATGTATCGCTCAAATCAACATCAGTTGGGCACGCGAGGTTGTGCTTAATCCAACAGGTCGAGATATCGAGCTATCCTCTCTTTTAAAAATCAGTGACAGCGTCTTGGGTCAGGCACAAGTCACCATTACCGCTGATGACGAGATTCGCTTACCGAAAGACAGTACCATCGCCCTACTTTCGTCATCTGTCGCCAAGTCAGCCTTAGAGAAATTACGAGACGCCCATTCAGGGACCCTATCTCAAGAAGACTTTCGACGTGCCGGGCTTGGGCTTACCTTTGATTTATCCACCCTAGAATGCATCATTTCAGTTCCTAACGAATTGAGCGTCACGCGACAAATATCGTTAGCTGAAGACAATGAACATTTTAATTATTCTGAACCCAGCTTTTTCAGTGGTTATGTCAATGTCACCGCATCGGCGAATGAAACTCAGACCATAGCAGAGCAAAATGACCGACAAAGTATTTACAGTACAAGATTTGAATCGGGCTTAAACGCAGGTTCTGCAAACCTTGAATACGAGGCCACCTTTGAAAATGGCTCGTCTCAAGACTCAGATTATTACCGCCAAGGCACGCGCTTAAACTATGATTTTCCTTCACAAGGAACGCGCCTTGTATTGGGTGATATGTTTAACTCTGGCAAGAGCTTTCAAGATGGTACCGACATCCTCGGAATCGGCATCACACGTGACTTTACTTTAATTCCTACTCGAAACGTGCGCCCTAAAGCCAATCAGTCTTTTACATTGCAACGCACCTCGAATGTCGACGTTGTTATCGATGGCATTGTCGTTCAGAGGCTGACACTGGGCGCAGGCAGCTATAACTTGAGTGATATCCCTCTCGCACAAGGTACTAACGATGTCGAATTGGTGATCACCGACTCTTCTGGGCAAACCGAAAGAATTCAATTTTCTGTCGCAACGGGGAATGACCTTCTTAACAGCGGAGAGTTTGAGTACAGTTTAATGGCGGGCGTGCCGTCAGAGGTCAATAACAACGAGCTCGATTATCAAACCGATCAAAAATTGATACATGGTTATCTTGATGTTGGTGTATTGCCATGGCTTACGCTAGGCGTAAACGGTCAAAAACGTGAAGACCTGTACCAATATGGTGGGACGGCTTTAATTGCAAGCTCACTAGGTGTCACCGAATTGTCCGCCTCGCAAAGTCATCATCCCACTCTCGATTCTGGGCAAGCATTTCGCATCGCTTTCGATGCAGAATTTGATGATGACAACCCTTGGCAACCACAATTAAGTGTTTTCTATGAATACCAATCGGAAAACTTCGCGGGCGTAGAAAGCTACGACACCATCGACTCTCCTCTCAACCAAACCACTCACTATGCCTCGGCGTTTGGTGCGTTTTATATTAATGACGATTTGCGTGCAGCTATGACGGTCAATTACCGCTCTGGCACTGAAGATACTGCGAATTATTGGTCAGTTAGCCCTAGCCTGTCCGGTTCCTTCTTCTCGACACCAGCGACATGGAGCGCAAGGGTCAGCTATCAGAACAACGACATCGGTTCAGATGAATGGAATACGTCTCTCACGTTAAGCTGGCCATTAAGCGATTCCACACGATTAGTCAGCCGCTACAACAGTGAAGTCGATCAAGCAGCACTAGACCTCACTTATCAAAATAATGTAGGTAATACTGGGGGCATGTCAGGCTATGCTTCTGTTGTTACCAGCCGAGACAGCGACGCTGACATTGACCTTGGCGTTAACTATTCTGCCAACCGCTTTCAAGTTATCGCTGACCACGCTACGCGTATGGAGAGTTTGAACGAAGATATAAGAAACCACAGTACGCGTGTAGAAGTCAGTAGTGCGATTGCCTTTGCTGGTTCCTCAATCACAGTTGGACGCCCAGTCCGTGAAGCGTTTGCAGTGGTGTCTAAGCACCCAAGCTTGGAAGAAAACAATGTTGATATCGATCCAACTCTAGACGGTGAAAACGCTCGCGTATATAGCCATAGCGCATCCAATGTAATGATACCGGACTTGGTTGCCTACAACCCTCAATTGATCAGTTATGACGTAGAGAACCTACCGCCCGGTTACGATTTAGGTGACGGGGCATTTTGGCTGAATCCTGGCTACAAACGCGGTTACCAACTCAAGATTGGCTCAGATTCTGTGTTAACCGTAATGGGAACATTACTCGATCGACGTACTGGCAGCCCTATCCCACTCATTGCTGGCGTGGCGACTTATTTGGGTAGCGAAACCCAACAGCCCATCGAATTCTTTACTAATCGAAATGGCTTGTTTGCAATCTCCGGCTTACGCCCCGGTCAATACCAACTCACACTCGACACAAAAGAAAAACAGACTGTGGTGATCACTTTAGATGAACGCAGCAATGTTTTAATCAGATTAGGAGAGCTTTATGTGGATTAAACCTTTTATCACTCTAATATTGCTTGCTCCCCCAGCATTAGCGGGTTCTCTTTGCTCAATGAGTAACTTAAGTGTCGAACCTGCTTCTACGCAGGCACGCTATGATGTGTTTGCCTCTGGTGCATACACACTCATTTCGACATATCGACTACGCGCGAATATTGAAGGCGAACAATGCCAAATTCCGGTCAAGTTAGAGATTGATGATGGTGACTCTTTTTTAAAAGGAGAAGCCAATGCCCAGCTAATTTTCGAATGGCAAGGCGGGAACGGTTACCAAAAAGGTAATCAATGGCATGTCGTCTTAACAGAGAATAACACTGATATCACCTTTCAAATACGTTATCCGGCTCAACAATGGCTCGCCTCAGGTATTTATCAAGGCAAGCTCGAAGCGACAGTATTAACCGAACAACTGCTCAATAACGAATATGTTTTACCAGCTGTGACAAATATCGCAGTCACTGTTTTGCCGATGGCCAAAATACAGTTTTATGGTTTGACTCAACAGCATTACGAATTGGATATGGGGATACTCCAATCCAATAAAGTAGTTACATCCGCGCCCAAACTTTGGATTCAAAGTAACGCCGGATATAACTTGGTTTTTGAATCAACAAACCGAGGTGCGCTCCGACACGAATCTGCGGACACCCAATGGGACATTAGCTACGATATGTATCTAGATTCTAAGCAAATTAACCTAGATCAGGCGAGTGCTAGAGTCAGCGAAAATACGCCATCTAAGGGACACGCCAAAAACATGAAATTTATCATCGGCGATACGCTAAATAAACCGGGAGGTACCTACAACGATGTGCTCCAGATCTCAATTGAACCTAAGCTTTCGCAACAACCTTAGGCAGTCGCAAAGTTGAAACAGAGAAAAGTGGCGAGCACTATACCCCTAGACTAAGGTGATTACATTATCAATATTATTAGTACAAAACTATTATATAGGGGCTAGTTATGAATATGGGGACGCGTAGGAATGAATTAGAATCTAACATCCTTCTTATTGGTGAAAACTGTATTCAAAACCAGTTTATTCGCCGAGAGTTGGAAAAGAACCCCCAAAACAAACTTACCCGTAAAAGCATCCATTGCTTAGACGACGAAATTAACTTGTCCAGCTACAACGTTGTTCTGATTTCTAACTATTTATTGGAAGAAAGACCACTGTCTGACTACATCTCACTCAAAACAAAAAACACCGACTTAGTGGTTTATGACGTACCGAAAACGGGCTCTGATCTTCGGCTTTTTTCTTGTCTCAATCTCAAAGGCGTACTTTATGAAGATTCGCCAATAGAGCATTTAACTCGCTGTATCGATGCCGTCTTAAGTGGCGAATTATGGTTACCTCGAAAACTGATGGCAAAAATGCTGATTCATTTCAGACCTTATGCCATCAGCTCTCAAGAAATCAGCAACACATTAACGAAAAGAGAAAAACAAATCCTCGATCGTATTGTTCAGGGACAATCAAATTTAGAAATTGCTGACGCCCTGTTTGTTGCGGAGAGCACGGTAAAAACCCATGTTTACAAGCTTTACAAAAAACTCAACGTTAGCTGTCGTAAGGAAGCCATTCAAAAATTCAGCCGCCCTCTTAGGCAAGAAACTCAAGAACATTAGCCATCGCTGACTCTAGCTTTGTTTCTCAACGCTCCTTTTGGTTAGGTGTACAAGTGTCTGAATTTGTGCACAATAGACCTGCATTGTTTGTTAATAAATAGTAAATTAGCAACACTTCTCTATCGGCATTCTCTTGATGCGGCACTTTTTCTGCATCGGTGCTGAGGGATTCGAACAATACGTTCAAGGACCCCGCTTGGGGCGTTTAAGGAAAGAACATAACAAAGAGTAGTCACATGAGCGCATTTCAAAAACTCGTCGAACATTCAAAAAAAGTCTCTAACTTTGGTCACTTAGCCTCCATCGTAGGGTGGGACCAAGCTGCCGTTATGCCATCAGGCGGTGCGGAAGCCCGTTCTAATGCAATGGCAGAACTTAATGTCCACATTCACTCTCTTATGACTCAACCTCATTTAGGTGATCTATTTGCACAAGCAGAAGAAGAGTCATTATCAACGCAAGATCAAGCCGTACTGCGTGAAATGAAACGCGATTGGCAGCAAGCGAATCTACTGCCTGAATCTTTAGTACAAGCCCAATCTCTCGCAGGTTCTAAGTGTGAACATGCGTGGCGTAGCCAACGTGGGAATGATGACTGGACTGGTTTCGAAAAAAACTGGGCAGAAGTCGTTAAACTGTCTCAAGAAGAAGCTCAAATTCGTGCAGAAGCTGCTGGCACATCACCTTACGATGCCATGCTGGAGCTGTACGAACCAGGCACAACATCCGCGTCTCTAGACGTGTTGTTTGCGGACGTAAAAACATGGTTACCATCAATGATTGATGAAGCCATCGAGAAGCAAAAAGCCAACAACATCCTGCTTCCGAACGGTCATTACCCGGCTGAAAAACAAAAAGCATTGGGGCTGGAAGTCATGAAGCTGCTTCAATTTGACTTCGAACATGGTCGTCTTGATGAAAGTGTTCACCCATTCTGTGGTGGCGTTCCTACTGACGTTCGTATTACCACTCGCTACGACGAAAAAGAGTTCGTGCAATCATTGATGGGTATCGTACATGAAACAGGTCACGCGCGTTACGAGCAAGGTCTGCCAAAATCATTAGCAGGCACTACGGCTGGTGAAGCTCGTTCAATGGGCATCCACGAATCTCAATCTCTGTTCTTCGAGATGCAAGTGGGTCGCAGCCAAGCCTTTGTTGAGCACCTTGCTCGTCTGGCTTCTAACCATTTCGAAGGTCCTGAGTTTGCTCAAGACAACTTGTCGAAAATCTACACTCACGTGGAGAAAGGTTTCATCCGTGTCGATGCTGATGAACTGACTTATCCTGCTCACGTTATCTTGCGTTACGAAATTGAACGCGATCTCATGAATGGAGTTATTAAGCACACTGACGTTCCTGAACTGTGGAATGAGAAGATGAAGGCTTACTTAGGTCTGTCAACAGAAGGTAACTTCAAGAATGGCTGTATGCAAGACATTCACTGGACAGACGGTGCCTTTGGTTACTTCCCTTCCTACACGCTCGGTGCAATGTATGCTGCTCAATTCATGGCTGCAATGAAGCAAACGGTTGATGTAGATGGAGCGATTCGCTCTGGAGATCTATCCCCAATCTTCACTTGGCTATCTGATAACATCTGGAGTAAAGGCAGCTTGTTGTCTACTGACGACTTGGTAAGCCAAGCTACAGGCGATGTATTAAACGCGAAACACTTTAAAGCACACTTAGAAAGCCGTTATCTTGGTAAGTAAGATTTGCTTTTGAAAAACCAAAAAGGCTGGTGAAATACCAGCCTTTTTATTAGTTTTAAATTTATCCCCAAATAACCTCGAGATGCTTGGTTCAGCGAGAATGACTTGGGTATAAAACACAGTAAAATCGATCATTGAGCTTGTTGACGCTTCACTGTGCTTTTCAAGTTTTGCATGAAATTTCTAAAGTGCGGCATAAAGTCAATAAACAACGGATGCTTACGATCTTTCATCATCACAGGTCCCAGCAGGCGAAGCGCTACACCAACACGAGTCGCATCAGTTGGCTCTAATCCACTGCCCTGATTAAGCTTCTCAACAATGTTTAGCATGTCTTCACGATCTTGAACTTCAAAACTCAAGCTTCTTGCTTCACACCCTTCTTCAACATTTACTACTTCAATGGTGATGCGGTAGCAGTTGTCTTTTCTCATCTCATTTCTCCAATCAAAATTCATCAGCTTGTTAAAAAGCGTTCAATCTTTGGTTTGATGGTCACGGATGTTATGGTCATCAACACCATTGCTAAGGATTCTGTTATTCAATTCTAGCTCTTGAAGTTGCTTTCAATTAAGTTGATAATGTCAACTATAGTTATTTGGTTGACAATGTCAACCACTTTCACTTGGAGTGTTACATGTCGAATCCAAAATCGCTGGATAATCTATTCCAACTCGTACACGCTTTGAAGCGTCAACTGCACGAGCAAATAGAGCAACTAGAACTCCCTATCGCACCTATGCATGTGCGCGTTATAAAAATCATCAGCAAGCAGTCACCTTGCACAGCAATGGATGTAGTGAACTTCTTAAATAGAGATAAAGCGCAGGTTACACGCTTAATTAAGACATTGATTGAAGAAGGCTTTATTGAGAAAACACCAAACCCAGACGATAAGCGCAGCCAATGTTTATTGACCACCGAGAAAGGCAATGATGTGTTAGCGAAGATCAAAACGGTCGACGCCAAGATCTTTCAAAAGATGACGCTAGATGTGTCGGACGACGACCTTGCCGCATTTCAGATTACTGCAGGTAAGTTAGCTGATAATTTAGCGAAAAAAGACAGCAAGTAAACTCACGTAGCCTCCAAACTTTTATGAGTATTAGCGGTTATTTTCCATGATCGTGATTGAATAAGAGAGCAACGCGTGCTGCTCTCTCCAATTAAGCTCTTATCCGGCTACGAATTTCTAATGTTTCTTGGTAAACATCTTCAAGGTGATACGGCTCAATTGCTTCATTAGAAATAAGCCACTCACCCAAGATCGAATCATCTTCCGTTTTTACGGCAATACAAGTGCCATCAACAAACATAATGTTGAGCCCATAGTCGTAGATAACAACTTCTGAAGAAGGGACAAACGCTTTATCAGCCAAATTTTCTTTTACTGCTTTACGGCTGCGCAATCGAATGACGTCGATACACTCGATCACTTTAGATTCTTCACAAAACCTCACGCCTTCAAGCTGTGTCAGCTTTACCTCTTGTGGATTCAGCTCATTGACAAACCTTGCTACTGGCAAATGAAAGTCATGACCTTGGGGGCTTGTGTGCCATTCGTTTGTCAGCTCAACAAAACCAGTAGGCATCTGAAAAAACAATGGAGAGAAGCTTGTCACCGGATCTGATTCAAGGCTCGTATTATCAATACTTGTCATTAACTTGCATTCTAATCCTACAATGCGCTTTAGTGCGTGTATCGAAGCATCATCCATTTGATAGTCGAGTATTTCCATTACTTACCTCCTTACTCCATTGCTGACAGTTTTAATAACATAAACATCATCAAGAAGATGAACAAGCGACTTCTTCGATAACTTGATAGCTCAATTACCCCTCTATCGTTTTACTTTCCATCAATGCGATGGAGTAAATTGGTATTGTTAGCGGTGAAATAAGAACCTCATCCAAAGGGGCTTGTTTTTCGACATGTCGAGCTAATGTAATGTGAGGGACGTACGTGCGTGACTCTGTCACAAACCCATGGTGCTCTAGAGTTTCTATTAATGCATTTTGTCGTTCTGCTATGGCGGGATTGTTCTTGATGCCTAGCCAAGCTAACTGTCTACCACTTTGATGGAACGTGCCGAGATGATCGACGACAATCTGATCGCAAGAAGGCGTGACTGTGTGGAGAATCTTTGTGAGTTGCTGAGTTTCCTCGTTGGTCGATTCACCAATAAACGCCAAAGTAATATGGAAGTTGTCTTTTCGGGTATAACGCCCTTCAATTCCCTTTTGCTTCAGCTTATCTTGAATCAGTTTGAGCTTTGACTTACTTGCATCGTCAAAGGTCATTGCAAAAAACAATCTCATCATAAACGTCCTTAAACCCAGAATATCCATATTGTGGCAAACAAGCCTCTGGAAATGAATCAACAGATAAAAGAAAGCCCAGAACAAACGTCTGGGCTTGGTGTTCACATTGCGGTTGCAAGTTGAGGTTTATACAAACAGCATTCACCATCAGGGCGTGTCTTAAAACGACGGTGCAACCACATATATTGACTCGGGCATGCCATGATCGATTGTTCTACGATCTTGTTTACAAACACTGCCGCTTGGTCTGGGGCATTTTTCGGAAAACCTTCAACAGGAGCACGAAGGGTCAATGTATAGTGACCATCGCTACCACGAACCATGGTAAATGGTACTATTGCACAGTCTGTTGAATCGACGAGCAAGCTTGTTCCTGTCGTAGTGCATGCACGCTTTACTGCAAACAAAGGTGCAAACGTCGAGCGACGCGTACCATAGTCATGATCCGGTGCGTACCAAACGCGATGACCAGTATTGAGTGCTTCAAGCATGCCCTTAACATTTTTACGATCGATCAATGTACGATTCGAACGAGAGCGTCCCTTGTATTGAAAGTAGTCAAAACAGGGGTTGTTGTTTGGTCGGTAAACACCAGAACCAGATTTTTTGATGCCAAACGCACGAGCACCTAATTCTAGGTTCATTGAGTGAACCGCTAGCATTAATACGCCCTTCCCTTGTTTCTCAAGCGCTTCGATGTGCTCCATACCTTCAATTGTCACGTGTTTGTTCACGCGTTTATCCGACCAGAACCATGCCATCGCGGTTTCGAATAAGGCAATACCTGCGTTGTCGATGTTATCTTTTAAAATCGCATCACGCTCTTGTTCACTCATCGCTGGAAAACATAGTTCTAAATTACGTTTGATCGTGACTTGTCGCTTTTTCATTAATCGCATAGCAAGACGACCAATTCCGCTTCCTAGCGCGAGTTGAACACGAAATGGGAGGAGACTAAAAAGGTACATGATGCCGATAATGATCAATGTGCCCCAGTAGCGAGGAGCCAGAAATTCTGCCTTGAATTTTGGTGCAGTATGCTTATTCATGAATGTGTCATCAGACGAGTTCGCCTATAAAGTTCTAAAAACAATGATAGAGATTAAAATCATTGGCTGTGCTTATTACAAAAACTAAAGCGCGCGGATTCTAGGGCTCTTTAACACAACACACAATAAGAACTTTCCGATATTGCGGTCAGACCTATCAACTTGAACATAAAGGTCGTGATTTTCGTCGAATGGACACAAAAAAGCCGCCTTTCGTGGTTACAAAAGGCGACGAGTTAAGACTAGAGTTTTAAAACTTCGCTATCTAATACATTCTCTTTTACTAATTCAGACAGAATAGCTTTTGTTTTCTCTCTAAACAGATCTCTAAGTAGCCTTACCGTTGGCGTTATAGACTGTCGGCTTGGGCAAATTAACCATAGCTCCGTCGGCGTCGGTTTATATTCACTCATGACATTCATTACCTTGCCATCCAGTAAGTCCTGCGACATGTCTAGACAAGATTTAATGGCTAATCCTTTGCCTGACACACACCAACGTCGAACTAAGTCTCCGTCATTCGAAGCTCGGTTTCCTTTAAGTTTCACTTTGTATTCAGCACTGCCATCAGAGAACCCCCAGACATCTTCCAACTTATCGTGCAACTGATAAAGCAACCCATTGTGCTCAGCTAAATCTTGCGGATGCTTCGGTGTTCCTGCAAGATTGAGATACTCGGGTGTAGCGCACAATAATCGAGGTACGTTACAGATTTTAAAACCATACATACTGGAATCCGTGGGCGCACCATAACGCAACGCCATATCAACCGAATCACGGTAAAAATCTATGTTGCTGTCACTGATGTTGCTTCGCAATGTGACTTTTGGGTAGCTATCCATGAATTCATCCAACCATGGCGTAACCAAATTGCGCCCTAAATCGGAAGAGAGCGCAATGCGCACCTCTCCATCAATGATATCGAGATCCTCACGCATGTTCTGCTTTGCATGTTCTAACATCTCTAGCGCTTTTTCACATTGAGGAAGGTAACGTTCGCCGGCGCTGGACAAACGTAAATGGCGTGTAGTACGAACGAATAGCTCCGCACCTAAAGAAGCTTCAACCCTTTTCACTGCTGCACTGGCCGTTGCTGTTCTCATATCGAGGGCTGTAGCAGCCCCAGTGATACTCCGAAACTCAGCGACTTTGAGCACGACTTGCAGATCTTCAAGCAACATATTATCTAATCCTATTTGATAATTTTCTTTCGATTATAATGCTTTAGAAAAGATAAGCATGTTTGAAAACTCACTTTTACTTAAGTCAGTTAACCTACTTGATCTACATTGCCCCTTCTGCCAAATAGAATTCTGATATACCCAAGTAACCTCGATATGCTAGGTTCAGCGAGAATGACTTGGTTTGTAGACGCGGCGGCGATTTAAAGGTTTAGTGGGTCTAAATCAAGAATCGGCAACAAAGTATACAAGCCAAGGCCCTTACTATTTGCAAAGAGTGCCCTTTGGGAGCGTGTCATTGACCCGATTGCTGCGTCAAGCAACTTGGAAAGAGCTGTCTATTATACTGCGTTGTTTTCCTTACTCTCGAATCAATGACAACGCTCTGAACCCTGCATCTTGAAGTTACTTGGGTATAGTCGTTTGTTTTTAAACACAAGCAGGTGTATAAACAGCGTGTAACCTTTCTATTGGAATAACCATGAACCTCGATACCTTGTTGGCTTTCGGCGGAATTGTTTTCTTTCTAGCGATAATTCCAGGTCCCAATGCCTTGTTGATACTGTTTACTGCACTGACGCAGAGCCGCCGCTTTGCCATTGCTAACATCCTTGGTGTGGCACTTGGCTTTATGATTCATGCGTTTGTATCCGCAAAAGGGTTGAGCTTGCTGCTTTCTCAATCGGCATTGGCGTTCAACATTCTTAAATGGATGGGCGTTGCCTATTTGGTTTGGTTGGGGATCAACAACCTAAAAAGCGGTCTTAAACTGGCTGACCAGAAGTTAAAGCTTGATCGTAAAGTTGAAGAACAAACTCTTAAACAAGCCTTTGTGAAAGGATTACTCACTAACCTTCTTAACCCGAAGATCGTGCTATTTTATCTGTCGATTTTCCCACAGTTTGTACAACCAGAACATATTCTTGAGCAGAGTATGATTCTAGGAGCACTGCAAGCAGGTATTGTGGCAAGTTGGTATTTATTCGTGATTTTCTTCGCAACGAAATTGAAAGTGCTGCTTACTTCTTCGAAAACCAGCAAGTGGTTGAACTACGTTAGCGGTGCATTATTTATCTCTTTCGGCGTAGGGTTAGCAAATACTCGGTTTTAGACACAACGAGTTTTTCTGAACGAACAAAAACACGCTCTTTGGCGTGTTTTTTATTTTATACCGTTTTAACTTACACCTAAGCCCCTCGAAGTGCTTATTTAAAGAGCACGACTTGGTTCAACAACGTACGTTCGGTGTCTTTTTATGTTAGCCAAATACCGCAGCCAACAATAAGATCACAACAAACAGTGCTGCGACTAAACCTAATAAATACGATAGTTTTCCGGTGCCACCTTTTGGTGCTTGATTACAACATCCCATCATTTTCTCCATCTTCTACAACTTGTTGGTCGTATCCAATCTAGACCTTCCCCCAAGGTGAGAGTCAAACATTGGCAAAAATCTGCTAAATTTCCATATTTTCGGTAATGAATAATTCGCTATAAACACATTTATTAATATTCGTTTTTTAACTTAATTTTGTGTTTTTTGACCAGAGCAAACGATTAAATTGATTACGATTAAGCCACTGAGATTTCGGTTCATTTTTGGGTAAATACATACCATTTTTGGCTATATACCCACAGATTCTTGCAGCCCTACAATACGCCGGTCTTACTTGTAGCACGCGGGTTCGCATCCAGAACTCGTGGCTCAATCATTAAAGGTATCGAATGAGCAATATCGCCAAATCCGCCGTCAAACTCAGTGTCTTTTCTGTCATCATGATTACGGTTACGTCCGTCGACAGTATAAGGAACATTCCGGGTGCCGCCTTATTTGGTAGTCACGCCATCTCTTTCTTTCTATTGGCTGGTCTTTGCTTCTTCGTTCCAACCGCATTAGTTTGTGCAGAATTGAGTACCACTTATCCGCAACAAGGTGGTGTGTATTTATGGGGTAAAGAGACGTTAGGTCCAAACTTTGGTTTTGCGACCGTGTGGTATCAGTATGCCGAGAACATTGTGTACTACCCACCGCTCATTTCATTCATCGTCGCGACTGGTGCGTACCCTTTCTTCCCTGAACTGGCACAAAACAACATCTTTATGTTGATCATGATTAACGTGATTTTCTGGGCTCTGACCTTGGTCAACATCTTTGGTTTGCGTTTGTCTTCGCTCATCACCAATGTGTTTGGCACTTTGGGGCTTATCTTCCCTATCCTACTGATCATCGGCTTGGGCGGTTACTGGGCTTATACCAACCCTAGTGAATCGCATATCTCCCTTCGTCATGCGTCTGACTGGCTACCGGATTTCTCGCAAGATGGTATTGGTGCAGGCTTTACAGCAGTTGTGCTTTCTCTAACAGGACTTGAGATAACCACGTCTTACGCGAGTGAAGTCGACAATCCGCAAAAGACTTACCCTAAGGCGCTGATTGCTTCAACTGTGTTGATTTTAGTCTCTTTGACTGCATGTTCACTTTCCATCTCTTCCGTAGTATCGAGCGATCATTCCAGCTTGAGCGAGGGCGTAATTCTGGCATTCAAAGCGTTCTTTGATGATTTGAACATGTCATTCATGCTGCCAGTTATCGCACTTGCCATTGTGTTTGGCAGCTTAGCGAGCCTAAACAACTGGATCATTGCACCAACCAAGAGCCTACACGTCGCCGCAAAAGACCACTTCATGCCACTGACGCTATCAAAAGAAAATAAGAACCAAGCGCCGGTTCCACTTCTTTTGCTACAAGGTGCGATTGTGAGTGTGCTTTCTTTGGTGTTTATCTTGGTACCAAACGTGAACCAAGGCATGTGGCTATTGAATATTCTAATGACTCAGCTCTACATGGTGATGTACATCTGTATCTTCGTAAGCTTCTTGGTATCACGCCGTAAACATGCAGATATTGAACGTCCATTCCGCGTGCCTGGCGGCAAGTTCGGTATGATGTTAGTCGCAACACTTGGCTTGGTCAGTTGCTTAGTAACTATCTTCGTTTCATTCGATGTACCAGCAGGCATTAGTGCTCAAACTGGTGCTTACGCTTTGATTCTTGGCTTTATCGCCTTCAGCTTGCCAGCAATTGCAGCGGTGATGTACCGCAACCGTAAGCGTCGCCAACAAGGTCAATTGATTGAAGCGATGGCGAATTAATCTGATCAATGTTTCTTTAGATAGCAAAAAAGTGTTTCTTCAGATAACAAAAAGCCGCGAATCATTCGCGGCTTTTTTATTGATAAACTTTTGGATTAGTGACCGACCGTCTTAGACAGCAAGTTCACAATCATTACGCCAGTAAGAATAAAACCAATACCGACGATAGCTGCAAGATCGAGCTTTTGTCCGTATAGGAAGTAGCCAACCGCAGCAACAAGAACAATGCCTGCCCCACTCCAAATTGCGTACACAAGACCAACAGGCATACTTTTCACAGTGACAGACAATAGAAAGAAAGCGATGCCATAACCGATAATAACCACGGTACTTGGCATCAACTTGGTAAACTGTTCAGTTTTAGGAATAGAAGAAGTTGCAATCACCTCACACACGATAGCAATAGACAACGCAATCAATGGAGGCATAGAAACAAGCATTTTGAACATAAGGCAATCAACGCTCAATTAACCTGAACTCGATGACATATCGAATCTCTGAGCGGCGCATTATAATCAAAATCCGTCAGCGCGCTATAAAAAGTGATGCAACTCACATTTACGCAGGTGTAATAATCACACTCAAAAGTCAGAATCTTCCAAATTGATGACGCAACCAGGTGCATCTTTCCGTGCTGTGATCAAAGCGTCTGGGTCTGCATAAACGATATTATTCAGTCCAAGCTTTTGCATATCATCAATATGGTACATCCACGCCGCATCGTCGATATCACACCCTGCTTTGTGTAATTTCTCGCGTTTATTCATATGACCAAACATGGTGATCTTAGGGTTAACATCAACCAAGGCAAAAAACGCGTCCTCATGTTGACGCCATAAGCTGAGCGACTGTTGCCATTGCTTAAGCTCTTTCTGATCAAAGCCATCGACATCCCATTCATCTTGCATGGCACCGCCAAACCAAAGTACATCAGAGCCTTTCATCACTAAGGTGCTCGGTGCTGCGGTTAATACATAATTCGCACAGGCAGACGCACATGTACCATTGACGATCAAATGGACTTGGTTGGTATAAACCCAGCGTCCAAGTTCCATAGCAGGACGATATTCACCAGAGTCACTGTCAATCATCATGGCAACCACACCATTTGGTTGAACATTTGCTAACTCAATTGCCTCTGCTACTTTCTCTGCTGTAATTTCACCGTTAAAGTAAAGAGTTCGTCCTTCCATATAAATCTCATTAGACAAACTGCATCCCGCTAATCCCGCGAGTGTGAGTGCGCTAAGCCACCTTTGCATATCCCTCTCCATGATCTTTGTTCCAAAACTGAAAGCCAACTTCAGATTAGTATTGGACAAGATGAATATAAGCGAGAGAGAAACTGGCACATTTTTGACCAACGTCAAAATATGCACACAGACACGCATGAAAAACTAAAAATACGCTAGCTAAAAAAGGAGATTACGGACTTTTGACGGTACCTTCTAACGAACTTGAGTGAGCGTAACACTCGGAACTTTGTGCCCGCTCATCGAAATACCGCTATTAGCTCAGCTCTGAATGGTGTGGAAAGCCTGCAAGGAAATGAATTTGAAATGAACGCACTAATAACCGCCATCAACACTATCGACGACATTGGCTTCATTACCAACATTGGCTTGACCGCCACTTAAGTGATGTTGTTGAGCAAGCTCAAAGTAAATATGCATATCAATAGGTTCTGGTGTATTCAACAACATTTTACCGACTTCGCGTTGGAAGTGCCCATAATTACCGAGCTCTTGCGTTAAGCCCAACTGCTCGTAACTCGCGAGACTAGTAAACATCCCATACGCATATTGATAGCGCGTCATATCTCGATGTTTCTCATGACCTAGCTCTAATAGCGCCTTATCAACTTCATCTGGTGAGTAGCTGTTCTTATCGCCAAACTCTCTAAGTAAAACATTAGGAACTTGATGTGCGATGCTCTGAATGGTCTCTTTTCTCTTAAAAATACCGAACATGATATCCTCCGCTGACGATGATTATCCAAACTGTGTACATAAGCACGAGTTGGTGAACCCTTTCGTGTTTTTAGTATTAGGGTTCAAAAATTATACTAACTCGATCTCATAATTGCCTTCAAACTCTACGCTCTGTGTTTCACAAAAATGTATTCAGAAATCTTGCAGCAATCACAGTTGGTAGTTTGTGTTTTCTTATCGACATGACCTGACAGCACTGAGCTAAATTTCATCAGCTGTCATGGAACATAGCGTGTCTTATTATTCGCCACTAGATGTATCAAGATGAGTTATCGATTTCTTGTCGTCGCTCAGATGTATACCCAAGTAATCTCTAAATGCTAGGTTCCGAGAGAATGACTTGGTTTGTAGACGCGGCGGCGATTTAAAGGTCTAGTGGGTCTAAGTCAAGAATCGGCAACGAGTCACTTGGGTTTACAACGCAAGCTTCTGCTGAGATTGAGCCATATGAAAAGAAATCCCGTTCAAAGTCACATTTCATGTCGACATCCGCAAGCAATTACGTTAGCTTTAGAAGTATAGACGTCTAAAAAGTTAAGCTTAGGGAGAGAAAGCCGTGCCAATTAGAATTCCAGATCAATTACCCGCTAGTGATGTATTAAGGACAGAAAACATCTTTGTGATGAGCGAGAGTCGAGCGGCGAGTCAGGAAATCCGTCCATTGCGAGTGCTTATTCTCAATTTGATGCCAAAAAAGATTGAGACCGAAACGCAGTTTCTTCGCCTACTTTCCAATAGCCCTTTGCAAGTTAATGTTGAGCTACTTCGAATCGACAATCGTCCAAGCAAGAATACACCGACTGAACACCTTGATACCTTCTACCGCCAGTTTGAGATGGTAAAAGGTAAAAACTTCGATGGTCTTATCATCACGGGAGCGCCGCTAGGCTTGGTTCAGTTCGAGGACGTCATCTATTGGGACCACTTGAAAACCATTATGGAGTGGGCAAAAGACCACGTCACTTCGACTCTTTACGTGTGTTGGGCAGCGCAAGCTGGTTTGAAGCTTCTCTACAACTTGCCAAAGAAAACACGTAAAGAAAAACTGTCCGGTGTATATCACCATAACATTCACCACCAGTACCATCCCCTTTTACGAGGCTTCGATGATACATTTTTAGCGCCGCACTCTCGCTATGCAGATTTTTCACCGGAGTTTTTAGAAGAGCACACTGATCTTGATATTCTCGCGACATCTGACGTTGCTGGCGTTTATCTGGCAACAACCAAAGACAAACGTAATATCTTTGTGACCGGTCATCCTGAATACGATTCCCATACTCTTCATAACGAGTACATTCGCGATCTGGGTGAAGGCATGGAACCTGCAATTCCAATCAATTACTACCCAAATAACAATCCAGATAATCCGCCATGCGCGAGTTGGCGTAGTCATGGTCACTTACTATTCTCTAACTGGCTTAACTACTGCGTTTACCAACAAACGCCTTATGCTCTGGACCACTTCAGTGAAGATGCATTTACGAAAGACGATTAAGTCGCTGAATTAGAATGTGAACTAAGCCGCCAACTGGCGGCTTTTTTGTATCAGTTTGCTAACCTGATCGCATAGTAATTTTTCCTCATTAGGCTTTTGCACTGTAATTCATATCATGCTCTGTGGAACAGGGACGCAGGAAAAATAAATGAAAATCGTAAAGCTTGGTGCAGCAGTTCTCGTCATACAGATGGGATTGATGGGATGTGTGACCGTAAATGAAGACGGTAAAAGCCCTGTCGTTAAAGCGGATCCTGTGGCTATGGCTGAATCACGTATCGCTTTAGGTCTAGGTTACCTTGAAAGCGGAAGTATGATTCGTGCTCACGATAACCTTCAACAAGCCTTAACCCATGCACCTAGCTATTACCGTGCACAACTCTCTATGGCGCATTATTACGAAACTGTCGGAGAAGATGTCAAAGCGGAACAAATGTACAAACGCTCATTACGCCAAAACGCGAAGAACGGAAACGTACTCAATAACTACGGCACATTCCTTTGTAAACAAGGGGAGTACAAACAAGCTGACAAAATGTTTAATCGCGCAATTGAGCAGCCTTATTACTACCTTATCCCTGCAAGTTATGAGAACGCCGGTTTTTGTGCGCTTAAGTCAGACGATGTAGAAAAGGCGAAATACTATTTCACTCGCGCAATCGATCATGACCCTCACCGCCCTAAATCTATTCTTCAACTGGCTAAACTTGAAATCGATAGTGGCAACTACACCGATGCGCGAATTCGCTTAATGCGCTTTAACCAAATGTACGGTGTTAAAAAGCCTTCCCTTCGCCTCATGGTAGAACTCGAACGTGCAGCAGGAAACGAAGCGTTAGAAAAGAAATATCAGTACCAATTGGACAGAATGTCTTGATGGGTAGTGAAGTCTATACTTCGCCCTGAGTCATTCATCCACCCGCCTCTCAGAATAACGATCTCCCTTTCATTCAGCAGCTTCTGTATCACACAGAAGCTCGTTGATTTTCCAACATAAACGAGTGTGATCGTCCCCACATTGCGATGATTCCCATTTGCGGTATGCAACCAGTTATTTATACATTCAAGCCTCAGTAAAAGGAATTTATATACAAGGTCAATGTTTATATCCAAGCGACCTCAAGATCCTTGGCTCAACGCGAATGACTTATGTATACAATTAACACAGATGTAAGGGAAACCATGTTTAAGTATAAAAACACAGCAGTATTGGCAGCTCTCCCTATTTTACTGTTACAGGGTTGTGGCGGTGGTGGAGACGGCACGACAACTGCCAGCAGCGCGGCTTGGACAGCAGGCGATTTTTCTCAATCAGCAAGTAGCTATGCCAATCAATGTAATAACGTAAGGACGGGGATTGATCCATACACAGGCAAAGCGTACCCGGACCAAGCTGGCTCAAGCATGTACGAAAAAATGTTCTTACGCGCTTTCAGCCACGAGACCTATCTATGGTATGACGAAATTCCAGATAATAATCCAAGCAACTATGCGTCTGTTTCCGATTACTTTAAGTCGCTAGTAACGCCAGCAAGAACCGCAACGGGTCAAAAGAAAGACCGTTTTCACTACATTCGTTCTTATGATGCTTTCATGAAATCTCAACAATCTGGTTTAGTGTCTGGGTTTGGCTTTAATTGGAAGTTTATTCAAGGGACAGAGCCACGAGATATTCGAATTGCCTACACCGAAGACAACTCTCCTGCCGCTCTTAAAGGTGTCGAGCGCGGCGACAAACTGATTAAGATTGATCACGTCGACGTGGTTAATTCACCACTTCAAACCGACGTTGATTACATCAACAACACCCTATTCTCTCCAAATAACAATCAAGACTACACCTTTACGTTTCTTGATAAGAACGGTGCTGTGAAAGTTGTCACCATCAAAGCGCAAGATGTAGCAACGTCTCCGGTTAAAAACGTTAAAGTATTCAACTACGGAGATAAGACGGTTGGCTATATGCAGTTCAACGCATTCGAAGCAACAGCTCAACAACCATTAATAAATGCGTTTAATCGCCTGTCTTCGTCGAATGTCGACGAAGTCGTGATGGATTTACGTTACAACGGCGGCGGTTTGATTTGGCAGTCGGCACAAGTCGGTTACATGCTATCGGGGGCGAATCAGAATCAAGTCTTTGGGCAATTGGTTTACAACGACAAAATCACAAAGTCAGGTCAAGGCGGTAAAGTTTACAATTTCGTTGATAAAGAAATTAACTGGGCGACAGGCAGATTAACAAGCAAATCTTTGCCGACATTAAGCGCCAAACGTGTTTATGTCCTAACCACCGACAACACAGCGTCTTCCAGCGAGCTTCTGATCAACGCACTTCGTGGTATCGATGTCGACGTAATTCAAATCGGAACAACGACCACTGGTAAACCTTACGGGTTTTCGCCTGAAGCAAACTGTGGCAGCGTTTACTACACTATTCAGTTTAAATCGATCAACGCAAAAGGCTTTGGTGATTTTGCAGATGGCTTCATCCCTACGGCAAAAAATCTTGTATCGTCTAATATTGGTATAGATGACAAAGTGGAAGGCTGTGTTGTGGCAGATGACATGAATGCACCGTTAGGTGATATCTCTGAAGGTATGCTTTCTGCCGCTCTCAACTATATAGCGACAGGTAACTGCCCTGCTGCGCCTTCAGTGGCTCCTGCTCCTAGAGCAATGCCAATGCTAGGTGGTACTCCACTTAATCAAGGGATCGATCCACTTCGACAAGAGGCTATTCATGTCAACATTAACTAAAACAATGACCTTGCTTACCGGAGCGGGTATGAGTGTGATGCTATTGGGTTGCTCATCATCAAGTAACAACGATGATATGGTGAACGCATTGAGCATCAAGACTTCTGGTGACACAGTAACAGAGATTCAGCGCGCAATAACTACGATTCAAGGCAATCAAGTTCCACCCAAGATCGCGTCAAATACGTTTGAAACCAACTCTCATCTTTTGATCGTATCTGGACAATTAATGGATGAGCAAGGTGTGTCATTGAACGGAGCTGAAACCGAGTTGCCTGATCAATATACGTTGCAACTACGAGGTGAAGATTGCGGAGTGTATTACGAGAAGAGCGATAAGTTTATTCCTCTGACCAACATACAGTGTCGACCAAATCCGATTCAGGACTAAGTAAAAAGCACGCTGTTACCTCATGTACGTAGCAGCGTGCTTTTTTCGTTCTAAGCCTTCAAATACGTTGAAGCACTTCCCACTGTTTCGCTTATAAGAAATGGAAAGTCACGTTACCCGTGATACTACTTACGGTGTCACTGTCACCATTGATATCAACACCAAAAGCTTGATAGCTCGCCCCAACAGAGATGTTATCTAACAAGAAGTACTCTGCGCCGACACCATACATGTAAGACACACCATCGTCTTTATCTAGGTTGCTTAAGTTGCCATTGTATTCAACGTTAAAGGCGTTGATGCCACCTTTCGCGTAAACGTGCAGAGGACCAAAGTCGATACTTGGTTTTGCCGCAAGATAGAAGGATGAGAGATCCACATCACCACGGCTACCCGCTAAATTTAAATCTACCTTGCCATGGTTGAAGTAACCCACTTCGAGACCAATGAGCGGCAAGATGCCAGTACCCACATGTACGCCATAAGTCGTATCGTTTTCGCTGTCGATATCAGACTGACCGATTTGACCACCAGCATAAATCCAAGAGTCAGCAAACGCGGAAGATGAGCATAGCGCCAAAGCCAATAACGAGAGTTTTGTTTTCATAGTTATACCTTTCCTGTTCGATTCCAGAACGGAACATCACGTGATGCATAGTTAGGTAATTACTATATGCGAAAGATTGGTGGTTTTAAGGCCAAGAAACGAATAATTTTTGTTCAATGTCTATTTGTGTGATTTACAGACAAAAAAACACCGGCATATTGCCGGTGTTTATCAAACCTTCGAAAGACTCGCCGATTATAGGAAGTGCAGTGTCGCGTTTAGAGAGAACGTACCGATGTCGTCTTTGCCCGCTGTGTAGTTCATGTAGCTTGCGCCAACAGACATAGGACCGAAAATGAAGTATTCCGCACCTACACCGTACATTAGATCTAGATCATCGTCATCTTTGCCGCCAGATACTTTCTTATCCCACTGGTGAATACCGCCTTTCGCATAAACGTGCAGAGGACCGAAGTCGATGCTTGGTTTAAGCGCTGCATAGTATGAAGTCAGCTTAGTTTCTTGACCTGCAATCTTGAATTCACCGTGCTGAGTAATACCCGCTTCGATACCGATAATTGGCAGGATACCTGTACCTACGTGCACAGAGTAAGACGTGTCTGTTTCACCTTTGAAGTCAGACTGACCTACAGAAGCACCACCATAAATCCATGAATCTGCCATTGCTGCAGAAGAAGCACTTAGTAGTGCTACTGCCAATAGAGTTTTCTTCATCATCAACCTTTACTCTTTATTATTACCCACTTCTGCGTCACGCAGAGGTTGGTACTGCAAACATAAGGGAGGCGAACCATTGCCTCCCTCATGACTTAAAAACACTTGTGGGAAAATATCTGCAATTACTGTACCAATCGCGTCTGTCACTGGACAACCCATTGATTAGTCAGTAAACCCCACAAGAAAAACTGCCGCTATTGTACTGATCGATCAGCAAGCATCAATCGCATTTTTGACTCGTTTATCAGAAACCGGATACGGCGTGCCCAATTGTTGAGCAAAGAAGCTCACTCGAAGCTCTTCGATCATCCAACGGATCTCTTTCACGTTCTCTGGAATCACCATACCTTTCGGAATTTTGTTGAGCAGCTCTTTGTAGTCGCTCGTAACGGATTCCACTTTCAGCATGTGCAAACGGTCTTTGTTTGGATCGATCGGCAGCTTCTCCATACGACGCTCAATCGCACGCATGTAACGCAGAATATCTGGCAGGCGTTTCCAGCCACACTCTGTCGCGAAGCCTTTGAAGATCAATCCTTCGATTTGTGCTTTGATGTCCGATAATGCGAACGCCATGGTGAAATCGATCTTGCCTTTCAACTTCTTATTGATATTGAAAGCGGTCGTCAGGATGGTTTCCACTTGCTGTGCAATGTCCACCACCGTATCACCAAGCTCAGCACGAACGTGTTCTTTCAGTGCGTCAAACTTCTCTGGCTCCCAAACCAAACCGCCCTGCTCTTCGATAAGCTTATCGACACCACACGCGATACAGTCATCAATCAGATCCAACACTTTACCGTAAGGGTTAAAGTACAGACCCAACTTCGACTTGTTCGGTAAGTTAGAGTGCAGGTATTTAATTGGCGACGGCACGTTCAACAAGATCAGACGACGCTGACCCGCTTGCATTGCCGTGACCTGCTCGTATTCAGTCTCGTACAGTTTAATTTCAACACTGTCTTTGGCATCAACAATCGCTGGGTACGCTTTAACGTCGTAACCGCCACGTTTTTGTTGGTAAACCTTAGGCAGTTCGCCGAAGCTCCACGTATGCAGACCTTCTTGCTCGATGTCGTCATCCGCTACTTTTGAAAGGGTTTCTTGAACTTTGTCTTTCAAGCTCTCTTTCAATTCGTGAAGGTCTTTATTTTCCTTCAACTTGCGATTTCTATGGTCAACCGCGCGGAAAGTCACCTTCAAGTGCTCCGGAATTTGATCCATATTCCAATCTTCGCGCAGAACTTCCACACCCGTCATTCGACGCAGTTCTTTCTCTAATGAGTCCAGCAGCGGCGCTTCCATTGGTGTTGCACGAGCCAAGAAAGCATCGGCGTAGTTTGGCGCAGGGACAAAGTTCTTACGAACTGTCTTCGGCAGCGATTTAATCAAGCTCACTACAAGCTCATGGCGTAAACCTGGGATCTGCCAGTCAAAACCCGCAGGCTCGACTTGGTTCAAGATCGGCAACGGCAAGTGAACTGTCACACCGTCGCTGTCATCGCCCGGCTCAAACTGGTAGCTCAGCTTAAGTTTCAGGTTGTTTTGATGCCAGAAGTTCGGGTAATCCAAATCGGTAACGTGGCTTGCATCGCCTTTGAACAGCATCTCTTTCTCGAAGTTCAGCAGTTCTTTGTTGTCTTTCGATGCTTTCTTCCACCATGTATCGAAGTGTTTGCCAGAGACCACTTCAGTGCCAACGCGTTGGTCGTAGAAATCAAACAGTTCATCGTCATCCACCAAGATGTCACGGCGACGAGATTTGTGTTCAAGCTCTTCCACTTCTTGAAGAAGCTTACGGTTTTGCTTGAAGAACGCGTGCTTGGTTTCCCACTCACCTTCCACCAGCGCACTACGAATGAACAGCTCACGACTGACGGTTGGATCGATACTGCCGTAGTTCACCAAACGCTTCGGTACAATTGGCACGCCGTAAAGCATCACTTTCTCGTGTGCCATGACTGCTGCACGTTTCTTCGACCAATGCGGCTCGCTGTAGCTGCGCTTAATCAAGTGCTTCGCTAATGGTTCAATCCACTCAGGCTGAATCTTAGCAATGATGCGACCCCAAAGTTTTGAGGTTTCCACCAACTCAGCAGACATGATCCACTTAGGCTGTTTCTTGAATAAACCTGATGCAGGGAAGATATGGAAACGAGCGTTACGCGCGCCTTGGTATTCATTCTTCTCTTGGTCTTTCATACCGATGTGTGACAACAAACCAACGAGGATTGAGCTGTGTACGCCATGGTAAGACGCAGGCTCATCGTTCAGTTTGAATTCCATTTCACGCATCGACTGGTGAATTTGGAAGTACACATCTTGCCACTCACGCACGCGCAAGTAGTTCAAGTAATCTTGTTTACATTGCTTGCGGAACTGGTTGCCCGTCAGCGCTTTCTGCTGCTTCTGGATGTAATTCCACAGGTTCACGAACGTCAGAAAATCTGAGTCTTCATGGAAGAAACGTTTGTGTTTGTCATCTGATGATTGCTGCTTGTCACTTGGACGCTCGCGCGGGTCTTGAATCGACAATGCAGCCGCGATGATCATCACTTCTTTCAATGCGCCTTGCTTTGGTGATTCCAATACCATACGCGCTAAACGTGGGTCGATTGGAAGACGTGCAAGTTGACGACCAATGCTGGTTAGGCGTTTTTTCGGGTCCTTCGCTTCTGCGTTAATTGCACCCAGCTCTTCCAACAAGCGAACACCGTCTTGAATGTTACGTTTGTCAGGTGCTTCCACAAACGGGAAGGCTTGAATATCGCCCAAACCAAGTGCCGTCATCTGCAAGATAACCGACGCTAGGTTGGTACGCAGGATCTCAGGATCGGTAAACTCCGGACGTGACTCAAAATCTTCCTCTGAGTACAGACGGATACAGATACCCTCTTCCACACGACCACAACGACCTTTACGTTGGTTCGCACTCGCCTGAGAAACTGGCTCGATTGGAAGACGCTGAACCTTAGTACGGTAACTGTATCGGCTGATACGCGCCGTACCCGGGTCGATAACGTATTTGATTCCCGGAACCGTCAACGAGGTTTCCGCTACGTTGGTTGCCAGTACAATGCGGCGACCAGCATGAGGTTGGAAAATCTTGTTCTGCTCACCCGCCGACAAACGCGCGTAAAGCGGCACAATTTCCGTGCTCTTCAGGTTACGTTTAGACAGTGCATCAGCGGTATCACGGATTTCACGCTCACCGTTCATGAAGATCAGAATGTCACCTAAACCTTCATCGCACAGTTCGTCTACCGCTTCGAAGATACCTTCAAGTTGGTCACGATCATTATCGTCATCACCACTTAGTGGGCGGTAACGCGTTTCTACTGGGTAAGTACGACCTGACACTTCAATGATTGGTGCGTTGTTGAAGTGTTTTGAAAAACGCTCAGGGTCGATGGTTGCCGACGTGATGATCACTTTCAGATCAGGACGACGTGGTAGCAACTCTTTCAAGTAACCCAAGATGAAATCGATGTTAAGGCTGCGCTCGTGCGCTTCATCGATAATAATGGTGTCATATTGATTCAAGAAGCGGTCATGCTGAATTTCAGCCAGCAAGATACCATCCGTCATCAATTTGATTTGGGTGTTTTCAGAGATCTGATCGTTGAATCGAACCTTGTAGCCAACAAACTCACCAAGCTTGGTTTCCATCTCTTCAGCAATACGGTTCGCAACCGAACGCGCCGCAAGACGACGAGGCTGAGTATGACCAATCAGACCGAACTTACCACGACCAAGCTCCGCACAGATTTTTGGTAGCTGAGTGGTTTTACCTGAACCGGTCTCACCCGCAACGATAACCACTTGGTTTTCTTCGATCGCTTTCGCAATGTCGTCGCGTTTTTGGCTGACTGGAAGGATTTCAGGGTATTCAATCGTTGGTTTGTAGCTACTGCGTTGCTCCACAACCATCATGGATTTGGCGATGTCTAATGCGATTTCATCAAACACAGCGTTACGTGCTGCATCTTTTTTGATTTTGCTTGCACCAGAGATTCGTTTACTCAAGCGGAAGCGGTCACGCATCATGCACTGGTTAAGTGCCTTGCGTAGTGACGCCGCGTTATTTACTTGAGCCTGAGGCGCAGCATTCTGAGAAGCTTGTGCTTGAGATGCATTAGCCTGCTTCGCTTTGGCATTTTGCGCACCATTTGACGGTGTCGCTTGCTCTTCAGCGGGATTCTTTTTTGGGGGCTGTGACGAAGTCAAAGCGTTTCCTATTCTTTTCATTACATAAAACTGCGCGGATTGTAGCACATAAGGGCTAGAACAAGATAACGGAAAGCAGCATCCAGCAGTCATTCAATTTTTTCGAACAACTTAAGCAAATCCATCGGGTTTTGAGTCAACGAGCATTGCTTATAATGCATCACATAGCCGAAAGCACTTATTAAAGGAAATCCATATGTCTCGTGTACTAGCTCTTAAATCAAGCATCCTTGGCGATTACTCTCAATCAAACAAACTGGTTGAAGACTTCATCAAAAATGTAGACCAAGATAAGCTAACGGTTCGTGACTTAGCTGCAAATCCACTACCAGTTTTAGACTTTTCCGTTGCGACAGCACTTCGTGCAACAGAAGATCTTTCACAAGAGCAACAAGCAGTGGTTAACCTATCTAATACCTTGATTGAAGAAATCAAAGCAGCAGATACTTTGGTTATCGCAGCACCAATGTACAACTTCACGATTCCAACCCAGCTTAAAAACTGGATTGACTTGATTGCTCGTGCAGGCGTGACATTCAAATACACAGAAAATGGCGTTCAAGGTCTGATTGAAGGTAAGAAAGCAATCGTGGTCACCACTCGCGGCGGTCTGCATAAAGACTCACCAACCGACAGCATGACACCATACCTACGCACAGTATTGGGCTTTGTTGGTATCACGGATGTGGAGTTTGTTTACGCAGAAGCGCTAAACATGGGCGAAGACGCAGCAGCAAAAGGCATTTCAGACGCGCAAAGCCAATTGGCAACCTTGGCGTAAGATTGAATAGAATTGAGTACAAACAAAAAGGGATTGGTTCGCGCCAATCCCTTTTTTATCGTTTTAAGTCAAAGCTAATGATGCTGTTGTAGCAACTTTGCGCGCATTGTCCGCAACCTTTGCATTTGGCAGCGTCAATTTTAGGTTTGACATCATCTTGCCATTGCAAGGCATCATAAGGGCAACTGTCCTCGCAACTGCCGCAATAACCGTATAAGTTTTCGCAGCTGTTCGAGATACTGGCTATCAAGCCTGTAGACTCTGTTTGGTTTGAAAGCGCCAATGTAGGGCACGCCGACTTACACGCACCGCATAAATCACATGCCGAGTAACTGATGTCTAACGCGGCAACGCCATCAACCATTTCTATGATTTGGCTCGGACATGCCGAAGCGCACTTTCCGCATCCATCACATAGCCTTGTGAACATCGACTCTTCCACCGCATACGGCGGTCTCGCTTTAACACGAGGCTCTTGAGCTTGTTCTACTGGCGCACGATGGAACGAAAACAGGCGTCGCTTGCTTAGATCAACCGATTCAGACTGACGCATCCGAGTAATCTCTTTTTGCTGGTACAACGACTTGGTATTGCTCACTCAAGGATTGAAGCAATTCTTCAGTAAGGCTCGACAATTTTGAGTAAGGCGCAAGAGTCACTGCTTTTTTGAAGCGCTTGTTGAAAAAACCAAACCACGTCATCAAGTGCTCGCGCAGCATTTCAGCCGCCAGTTTTTGTTGATCAGTTTCAATTAACATGCCTAACACCATCAGCATCAAGCCGATCTGGTCTTCTGGCTCACGTTGATCAGATTCCAAAGCAAAACCACAACGCTGCAAGAAGTAACGATATTCAATGGTTGATTCACCAAACAACACTGCTTCTTTATCTAGATAAGCCGAACCCCAAGGTGGCGCAGGCATCTCACCAATACCGGCAAACATGCGATCGTGCTCCATTTGCAGTGCCTCTTCACTCTCGCTTTGAAAACTGCGCAGCATGTCATTAAGCGCTTCAATTGGTGTATCAGTATTGCTTAGCAACGTATCGAGATTTGCCGCTGGGTAATCTTTTGGTTGGTAGTAAAACAGTGCACCAAACAGCTTAAGAACGATGCTGGTATCTTGTGGTTCAAGTTGAGAAATTTGCATGAAGTACCTTTGATGACTGGTGTTTTTATTCTTCGATTAAGTAAAACGGAAAAGAGGTGGGACGAACACTCGCCCCACTCTGCTAATTGTTATCAGTACAAATAACGTTTATCAGCACAAATAACGGCTATCAGTACAGACCAGATGTAAAGTGCATGCCGTAGAACACGTTGCGACCTAGAATCTCTGCAACGAACAAGGCAACGAATGCCACGATAACCAGCACGTTCTTCTGACGACCTTCTGCGGTAAACAACTCAGCGAATACCCAAAGAGCAGCAGCAACCACAAGCAACAACACGTGACCAGCAACATAGCCAGATAACATGGTGATTTGATCCAAGCCACTGTGAATCGCCGTTGAGATACCTGCGAAGTGAATCGTCTGCATTACTGAGAACGCTAGGTTCAGCGCAATCAAGCTCACACCAGCCCACATTAGGCGACGATTGGTTTTCTCAGCCGTCACGTCCAATACGTTGATCAGCGTGTAACCAAACATCAGACCCGAAGTCACGACCGTGAACCAAAACGCAACCGTGGTCATTGGTGAGTACCATGCTGGTACCGTTTCGATTTGGTAAACATTTGCCATCGCGAACATGAAAATCACGCCAACCGCGATAGACAACCAGTTCACAATTTTGCGAACGCCTTCGCTGCCGATTTTTAGAATCGTTAGCAACCAGTACAAGCCCGCTAGAGACAGAAAGCTTGCACCCGTTAAGATCTCGTTAGATAGCGCCGCACTGCCAACACGGTTTAATGCGTTGAAGGCACGAAGAGGGCTACCCAAGTGAGTGGTTGAGAACAAGAAACCCAATCCCATTACAACCAAAATTGCGAAACGAGCGATGTTCATACGAGGTTCTGTCACACGTGGTGGCTTACCGAATTTCTCGAACGCATTAACCGTTAGGTGCGCGCCAACCGCTGTTTGAGCGAGAACCGTAAAGGCAACTAATGGTGCTTCGTATAACATTATTTCACCTCTCTTGGATTCTGTAGGAAACCAGTGCGGTCATTGGTTGGACGACCATTTGGATTTAGCTTCACGATCAAGTTCGGGCTCGTAATGCGAGAATCTGGCAGTGGTGCCACATCCGCGTTTGAACCGTATTTCGCGCGTAGCTCATCAATTGGACCAAACTCAATCGCACGCAATGGACAGCTATCAACACACACTGGCATTAAGCCTTCTGCGACACGTTCGTAACAGCCATCACACTTAGTCATGTGACCTTTTTCTTCGCTGTATTGAGGTGCGCCGTATGGGCATGCCATGTGACAAGATTTACAGCCGATACACACGCTTTCATCGACAACAACAAAGCCGTCTTCTTCACGCTTGTGCATTGCACCTGATGGACAAACCTTGGTACACGCCGGGTTAGTACAGTGGTTACAAGAGATCGATAGGTAGTACGCGAACACGTTTTGACGGAACGCACCGTCTTCTTCCGTCCAGTTGCCGCCTACGTATTCGTAAACACGACGGAAGTTACGGTCGATACCCAGATCTTTGTTGTCTTTACAAGAGAGCTGACATGTTTTGCAGCCAGTACATTTGCTTGAATCAATGTAAAAGCCATACTGCTTCGCTGTGCTCATTATTTAGCCCCCATTTTCTTAATTAGCGTCACTTCAACGAGGTTGGTATGGCTCGGGTTTGATTTTGCCAACGGGCTTGGACGTTGTGTTGTCAGCACGTTGATTGAACCCGCTTGGTCAACACCTTTTGCGTTTGGTGCGTACCATGCGCCCTCACCTAAACCAACCACATGCGGCATGATGCGTGGGGTTACTTTTACACGAACGTTCATTTCACCGAACTTGCTGCGCACGCTAACCAAGTCACCGTTATCGATGTTGCGTGACGCTGCATCAATCGGGTTAATCCAAAGTTCCTGTGGTGCCGCTGCTTTTAGGATGTCCACGTTGCCATACGTAGAGTGCGCACGTGCTTTGTAGTGGAAGCCCGTCAACTGAAGCGGGAACTCTTTACGATCTGGTGAATCCCAGCCATTAAACGTCGAAACGTATTCTGGTAACGGCTTGATGGATTCATCTTCGTCCAGTTCCCATTCTTCGTTGATCTTCGCTAGGGTCTCTGAGTAGATCTCAATCTTACCTGACGGTGAAGGCAACGGATTCGCTTCTGGGTCACGACGGAAGTCTTCAAACGCCACATGTGGACGATCGAACTGCTTCTTGTAGATACCCTGCTTTCTCATCTCATCGTAAGACGGCAGGTTTGGATCGTTGTTTTGTTTAACGGTCTGAGCGTACATCCACTGTAGCCACTCTTCTTGAGAGCGACCTTCAGTAAATTCATCAAACACGCCCATGCGCTTCGCCACACCAGACATGATGTCGTAGATTGGCTTACATTCGAAACGAGGTTGAATCGCTTGGCTTGCAAAGATGAAGTAAGGCATTGACGCTGCCGCACCATCCATACAGAAATCCGATTGCTCTGACGTTGTACAGTCTGGCAGTACGATATCGGCATACTTCGCAGAAGACGTCATGTGGTTGTCGATCACCACAATCATTTCACACGCTTTTTCATCTTGAAGAATGTCGTGTGTGCGGTTGATGTCTGAGTGTTGATTAATCAGACAGTTACCTGCGTAGTTCCAGATGAACTTGATGTTGTTTTGTAGCTTCTGAACGCCTTTGATGCCGTCGGTCAGATCTGTCATTTCTGTACCGCGGTAAATCGCGTCTGTCCAAAGGAACATTGGGATGGAAGCGCTGATCGGGTTTGGCACTTTAGGGAAGCGTTGGAATGGGTAAGAATGGTTACCCTCACGAGCACCAGTACCACCACCTTGTAGACCAACCTGACCACGAAGCAGAGACAGCATCATGATCGCTTTACACGCTTGCTCACCGTTTGCTGAACGTTGTAGACCCCAACCTTGGGTGATGTAAATGCGTTTTGCATCGCCAATTTCACGCGCAAGTTTCAAGATCACATCTGCAGGAATACCTGTGATTGGCTGTGCCCACTCTGGCGTTTTCTCGATACCATCCGGACCTGTGCCCATGATGTAATCTTTGTAGCTGCCGTTTTCTGGCGCTGACGCTGGCAGAGTTTTACGGTCGTAACCCACACAGTAGCGGTCAAGGAAGTCTTGGTCGACTTTATCTTCGCTAATCAATACATGTGCGATAGCAGCGATCAGTGCAGCGTCAGTACCATGCTTGATTGGTACCCATTGGTCTTCACGACCCGCGGCAGTATCGGTGTAACGAGGGTCGATACAGATCGTACGTGTGTGGCTGATGTTTTTTGCGTCCACGTAGTTATGAACCTGACCACCGCCCGACATACGAGTTTCTGCAGGGTTGTTACCAAACATCAGACAAAGATCTGCGTTTTGTACGTCGTCAATCGAGTTGTTGTCTACCCAAGTGCCGTAGAAATACTCAGACATACATTCAATGTTCGCTGCTGAGTAGTCACCATAGTGGTTCAGGTAGCCACCACAGAGGTTCATCATACGTGCAACCAATGTCGCGCTTGGATCCCAACTCTTAGTTACCGTACCACCCAAGGTACCCGTACCGTAGTTTAGGTAAACCGCGTCATTACCGTAGTCTTTAATGATGCGTTTTAGGTTGTCACCAATGAGGTCAAAGGCTTCGTCCCAAGTGATGCGTTTAAACTTACCTTCACCACGTTTACCAACGCGAAGAAGTGGGTATTTCAAACGGTCTGGCGAGTAAACACGGCGACGCATAGAGCGACCACGCAAACAAGCACGAACTTGATGGTTGTGGTTATACACATCATCACCCGTGTTATCGGTTTCTACCCATTTGATTTCACCGTCGACCACGTGCATACGAAGCGGACAACGCGAACCACAGTTAACGGTACATGCCGACCAGACAATTTTTTCATTTGGTTTCGCTGGCGTTTCTTTGGCAACTGCTTTAGTTGCAAACGGGAGAGAAAGTACGTTTCCTGCTAACGCTAATGCGCCAAGTGCAGAACCACCCTTTAAAGCATCACGCCGAGTAATATTAAACTTACCATTTTGACTCATGGTTTTTTCCTAAATTACGTTTTTGAATTTGGTAGTGGCGCTTAATTAATGGCTATAAGTGGGGAAAGAACACTCATTAGAAATAAATGACATAGAGATTGTATTTTCAAAATAGGCATTCATTGAAAATATCTAATTTCATTTTGATTAATACACAAAGCAAATCAAAATAACATTTCTACAAAACCATTAATTAAGCCAGAACGCATAAGCCTTGAGCAACTAAGGCATGACGAGCTACCACTATCGATATCCTTGTAGATTTAATGGTTAATAAGTTTGACCCCCATCAATTTATAAAAACGATTAAACGTAATCTTATATTTCATTTCGAGCTTTTTTATTAATGGAATATTAATAGGTCAGAAGGATGTCAATTCGATTAAATATAAAAATGATTTTTGAATTAAATAAATAAAAAATACAAATACAGAAGAATGGGAATAAGAATAATTACCAATTAATAAAATTAAAAAAGCCTCATGTCAATATGAGGCTTTTGGTATTTATTTTGAGCTGAGATTAAAAATCGTACTGGAAGTAGATCGTATTGTAGTTACTCCCGCCTTTAATGCGACCAAACTGGGAAGCGTTCTCGAAAATCGCACTGCGATGATGCAATGAGTAACCCACCCACATGTTCTCCCAATCTTTTTGGTTGAACAGGTCGCCAACGTTCACATCAACTGAAAAGTCTAAATAGTTAAGTAAGTTACTTGGCGTATAACCCTTCTCTTCCATTTCTGTTGCTTCTATGTAAGTAATATTATCGATGTAAGACATACCTTCTGCCACACCAAATCGCCACTTCGTCGGCCAATTGAACGTGTAGTAAGCCTTAATCGCCACAACATATTCGGTACTGGAGGATTGCACATCAGAAGACCAGTGATGAACAAGACCTGGTGTTAGGTAAATATCCAAAGGTAAGCCAAACAACTCATCCGTCAATGGGTGCCCGTAGAAGAAAGAGGTCATTTGGTTATTATACTCATCTTTCTCGGCATTAAGTTTGAAGATGTCACCCATATTAGAAGGCGTAGCCCAACCGTGTGCGACTCTTAGATATGGGCGATTTCGTAAATCAGACTTACGTTCTTTGCCTTTATCGTTGAAGAAACCAAAGCCAACAAAGACTTCACCTTGGTAACGGTCTTCTACGATTTGGCTATGGTATGCTTCACTGTCTAGGCGAGTAACGCTAGTTTCCCCCAAGAGATACAAGTTAGAAATCACGTGGTAACGTGCTTTGATACCTAAGTTAGCATCAATACCCGCACCAATTTTCTCTCCCGTCGCGTCTTTGAATGAGTAGTACGAGCTGTTGAAGTCGGCGTCTTTATAACGAATTGTAAAAGAGGGCTCTAATTCCCAATCGCCAAACTCATAGTTAGCAGCGATTCGGTAGTTAGAATGAAACTGGAATTCGTCATCCGCCATCACTTCAAATTCAGCACGCCAGTTTTCGTCAAAGTTGTAACGAATCTGACCACCAAAATCGACGCGATCCCCTTCGAAGGCATTTTGAATGGACTTCGGGATATCTACAAAGCGCAGGCGCATAATCGCACTTGCACGCCAATCGGAGTCACTCTCATCATACAAGAACACCCCACCTTCAATACCGTCAATGTAGAGATGCTCGTTTTCAAAGAACATCATCGGCACAAACGTGCTCACTGTTGAGTCGTCATTGGCAGTATAAAATGGAATTGAAGCAGTACGGTACATCGCTGCAATCCCCCACTCTTGCTCTGCGTTTTTTGACTCCGCTAAAGCAGCACCACTAAGCAATAAACCAGAACATGCCAGCGATACTGTTAATACGTGTTTCATAGTTCCTCTATGTCACTGTTATTTGAGAAGGTCTCGAATGAGAAAGAGTATATCTGACTTTACCCGCCTATCTGTGAAAATTTTGCTTTATACACCAAAGAGCAAGCCCTACCAGTAAACACTGGCAATAAGTTAAGCTCCTACACACTGCACTTTTGGCTAAGTTGATTACTCTGCAAACAATCAAACGGGAAACGGTCAAATTTCTCTCTTCTCTCGTCAATGAGATTTAGATTTTTGCCAGATTCGCCGATACAATAGAAAACCAATGATCAAAGCCGCAGTTAATCGTGAAAGCATCTGAACTCATCTCCATTATCAACAACTTGCCGGAAGGTAGCGACCCCGATATCGTGATGGGTGAAGAATGGCTACCAGAACGCTTGGAAAACACCACTCTCGATGGTGATATGCTGTTTTTACACTTCGATAATGCACCGGAAGATGGTCAGGGTGAAGAAGAAGGTCGCGGCTTCGTTGAGCACGAAATTGACTTGATTCGAACTCGCCTACAACAAATTCTCGATGAAGACAGCGACAATGCTTCAAAAGCCGACGCAATGTTAGGTTTATTTCTGATGGGACATGAACTTAGCAGCTCACAAGTTATCGAAATACTCGAAGAAGACTCAGAACACTGATCCAGAATAGTAAGGTACCACTTTGCCAACATCGCTCAATACCAACGAACTTTCCTCCCTTCCTCTGGTTGTTGCCGGTCCAATTTTAAGAAAAGTTACCGCGACGGAAGTGAATATTTGGTTGGTGACCACGCAACCTCTCGAAGGTTTGGTTGAAATCAGCGATGCGAACACTGGTGAACAATACTATTCCAAGCCCGTATCAGCAGAACATCTTTTGCAAGTAGGCAAACGTGCTTGGGTTTGCATGCTGACGTTACAAGGCGAATTTCCTACCCATAAAGCATTGCGTTATCAACTCCATACTCAATCCGGTTTATTGACCGAATTGATGCCCCAATTGGTCTACGGTGAAGACACAGATTCAGTGCAAGGTGTCGAATTCCTAATCAGTGAAAAAGCCGATTATGTTCTGCATGGCTCTTGTCGTAACCCACATCATTTTAGTAAAGACACTCTGGTCCAAGCTGACGCAAAAGTTGCTAGCCAACCAATAGAAGACCGCCCTGATATGCTCATCATGAGCGGCGACCAAATCTATGCCGATCATGTAGCAGGTCCAATGCTGGATGCGATTGAGCAATTAGTCGAGTTGCTAGGCTTGCCTGATGAAGAGTTCGACCAAGCGCCAATTAAAAACACGCAAGAGCTGTATCAAAGCCCAGATTGTTTTTATGGCAGGGATAACATTCTGCCCCACTATGTTGACGATGGAAGCATACTCACCAAGCTCTTCCCACATCGTGGCACACCCATTTTTAGCTCGCGCGAATGTGAAAACCACCTCATCAGCTTTGCCGAGCTTTTTGCGATGTACCTACTCGTTTGGTCTCCAGTACCTTGGACATTAGTCAATCGTGAACGTTTATTGGATAGAAAATTCACGACCGGCGGAAAAGCTTTAGAGCCGAAATGGCAACAACATTGGCGCGATGAGAAAGTTCACATCGATGCATTTGTCGCAGGGTTAGATAAAGTTCAGCGTTTGCTAGCTCACGTACCGACCTACATGATCTTTGATGACCATGACGTCACCGACGATTGGAACCTAACGGTTGGCTGGGAAAAAGCAGCGACTGAAAATCTCTTCTCGCGCCGAATCATCGGCAACAGTCTGATCGCTTATTGGTTGTGCCAAGGTTGGGGTAACGCGCCAGAAAAATTTAACGCCCCTTTTATGGAGCACGCTCGTCGTTACTTTGAAGAACTGACTTCAGAGTACCAAGATGACTTCATCCAATACCTATATCGATTCGAAGATTGGCATTACACCATCCACACGTCACCGAAAGTAGTTGTTTTGGATACACGTACTCGCCGCTGGCGTTCAGAATCACGCATGAATAAACCATCGGGTTTGATGGATTGGGAAGCCTTGATTGAGTTCCAACAAGAGCTGATGCATCAAGACAAAGTGATCATCGTCTCTGCCGCACCCATGTTTGGTGTGAAGTTTATTGAAACATTGCAACGCATCATGACCAGTTTTGGTCAGCCGTTGCTGATTGACGCAGAAAACTGGATGGCGCATCCAGGCAGTGCGAATACCTTGATCAGTATTTTCACTCACACCAAAACCCCGACTAACTTTGTCATTCTGTCTGGTGATGTGCACTACTCTTTCGCTTATGACATCAAGTTGCGTTTCCGTCGCAATAGTCCAAATATCTATCAAATCACATGTAGTGGGATTAAGAACCAGTTCCCAGCGCAACTGCTGACAGCGTGTGATGCCATGGACCGTTTGCTTTATAGCCCCCGTTCACCGCTAAACTTCTTCACCAAACGTAAGCGTTTGAAGATTTTTAAGCGTGCGCCAAGTAACCACAATTTTTACCGATTAGTGAACCAAAGTGCAATTGGCGAGCTGAGATTGGATGACGACGGAAAGCCATGCAATATCAGTATTTTAACTGGTGAAGGTGATTCAATACATTTCCCGCCTACAAAGGTTGAGGAATAAATCCGCTTTTTGGCGGTCAAATACTGTATTGAGCAAAAATGTCATCTCAATCGTATGAGATCTTGATCAAATTCAATCAAGACCTTGAGATTTGCTCAAACCATTACCATCTTAAATAAATAGATAACAGCTTGGTGCTCAACATGTTTAATTCGCTTACTTCATTATTTAAACAACTTATAGAAGGCTCGGACCTTAGCCAATCCAACACACTGTCACCCAATATGGCGATAGCATGTTTGCTTTGTGAAGTAGCTGGTGCGGACCATCAAATCGATGAAAGAGAGCAAGCAACCAAACGCTCTTTGATCATGAAATTGCTTTCCCTAACAGAAGAAGAGACCGACACCCTACTGAATCAGGCTCAAAACAGATCGAGTGAGTCGACTTCCCTTTATGACTTTACGTCCCAACTGCGTGAGCTTTCACAAGAAACCCGCTATGAACTGATCAAGAGTATGTGGGAAGTGGCGTACGCTGACGGTGAAATTGACCCATTGGAAGATGCCGTAATTCGCAAAACAGCGGAGCTGCTCTATGTAGACCACAGCGATTTTATTCGAGCGAAATTGCAATCTCAGTGAAGCCCAGTCTCCATAAACAGTAAGAACCAATAAAAAACGCGCTACATGAGCGCGTTTTTTGTGTCTCTAGTCTGGATTAGGTCGAATCAAACATCGTCATCTCCGCAAGAGACTAGCCAACATTGTTGTTATTTAAAACTAACTTAGTACTGGCTTATGACGAGCAGACTGAAATCCAATGAAAGATTTATGAAAACAGAAACTTATAGCATGGTCAGTGCTAGTTTCGCCAAGTTGTAAGCGTCAACATAGCCCGAGTGCTGGCGACCTTCCCACTCAATGCCTTTTGCTTCTTGCGCCGCTTTATGACCAATGCGCTTATCTTTAAGACGGTTTTGGATTCGGTACAACGTCGCTAAGTTGATGAACTCGGTAAATGGCGCGTCAATGCCCTTTTGTTGGCATTCTTCAAGCAAGATAAGGTCATCGCGCCCCCATGAAGCATAGATCTTATTACGACCACCAAAGTTCTTTAGCATCGACTTAAGCACTTCTTCCAATGGTCGACCTTGCTTTTCAATCTTACGTGGTGTGATGCCAGTTAACTCTGCACAAAACAGGGACACTTCATCATGCTCAGGTTTCACGTAGTATTGCGCGCGCTTAACGATTTCACCTTTCGACAAATCTATTTCCGCCAAACCAACTTCAATGATCTCGCCTGTACGACCCACGCCGTTTTCATTCCAGCAGCACATTTCTAAATCGAAGCAGACGATACGGTTATGGTTCATAGTTTGTCTTGATTCCTAACGTAAATTTGAAAGCGTGAGATTCTACCGTAACGAATCTCAAAACTCGAATTTGCTCGCTGAATTAATCGCCGATCGATACAGAGTTTCGACCATTTTTCTTACTTTGGTAAAGTTGCACATCCATTTTATGGAATAAGCTCTCAGGATCTTCGTCGTTATGTACCGCAGCGCCAATGCTCAAAGAACAAATGATTGGTGTACTTTCATATTCAAATGGCGAGCTTGCGACAATACCGCGTAACTTCTCCAGATAGGCGGCTAGTTCTTCCTTGTCCGTCACTCTAGATAAAATGCAGAACTCATCGCCACCTGCTCGGTAGAAACGATCACCATCGAGCAAGTTAGCATTCACAAGCTTGGTTACGTGCAATAACGCTTCATCTCCGGCTAAATGACCGTACTTATCGTTAATCACTTTAAAGCGGTCAATATCGAAACCCACTAAAGAAAACTCAACGCCACTATTAATGTAGTGCAGTAAGTTATCGTTAAATACGCGTCGGTTAAGTAATTGGGTCAATGGATCCAACTCCGCCATGCGTTTTAGTTCAACCGTTTTGTTATCAAGCATCACCGCAAGACGTTCTTTTTCACGTGATTGAAGATTGACGATATAGCTGATCAAGATAGCAATGACTAAACCCGCAATACCGGTTCCATAAAGGACAGAACGCTCCCACGCCGAAACGGATTCAGACAGCTTAAACTCAACACGCCATTCGCGATTTGGCAGTTGAATCGTGCGACTAATGACTTTGCCGTGCAGCTCATCCCAGTTTGAGCTTTTGAACAATAGAGGGTCGTCGTAAGCATCAAAGCCCTTGTCTTCAACTTTTACAGACATATCCAATTCCGTCGCGGTTTTGGTAATCAATTGATCAAAATAGACAGTACTGCGCACTACCCCAACAACGACACCAAGTAGCTCGTGTTTGTCATAGCTAAATACCGGGTGGTAAACCAACAGACCACTTTTCTCTAATGACTTGTCGTATCCGTCTTGAAGCAATCGGACTTTGTCTGAAATGTTAGCTCGATCGTGGGTAATAATGTCATCTAGGATCAGTTCGAAACGCAAACGTGAAGAATAAAAGCCAAGCAAAGACAAGTTAGTTTCAGTTCTTGGATAAATATCAGTCGCTATGTATGCAGGAGCTTGGTCTTTCAAGATGTAACCAAACGTCTTCTCACCATCTTTCGGTACTGTAAAGATGTCAAAATCAGGGAAAATTTGACGAGTTTTCGCCAAATAGACGTCGAGCTCACTTGGTTCAACACGTTGCATCCATTGCAAGCCAACCAAGCTCTGTGAACTTTCGACGACTTGTTTTGCGTAGTAAGGAAATTGTGTCCAGTATGACTTATCAACGGAATGGAAAAAGTTTGCACCAGCGCCGATGAACTCAAGATCGTTTTCTACTGCCAGTTTAAGAGATTCCGCTTGGCGATCTGCCAGGGTATCGAAAATGGTCATGGTGTAACGCTGTTGTATTTTATAAGCGACACCAACCATGCCCGCAGTGACAATAACGACTGCAATAAAAGCTACAATAGAAGCAGAGTACCGTTTGAAAATGCTCTGTTGAGCCGTGCTATATGTCATTTACTGTTCCACGTTTTTTGCGTGTCATGCTTCGATAATGATGGAAATACTGCGCCACATGTGGGTAAACATCAAGCAACAACGTTTGCGTCCCCATCTAATCGTTGATTTTTCATGCTAATCATGCGGTATATTCACGAATTATTACAGTCTTAAGCCTTGAATATGCTACCATCCACCATCATTTTAATGTCTAAACTTGGTGCAGGTCGCAAAGCCGATCTCTTTAGTAAACATGTGTGAGCCAATACTAAGCGCCAATAAATCAATAGAAAGAGAAAAATGTCATGAACATTGATTTGAACCTAATTCCTCAAACGTTCGATATGCTTCACGCAGGTCTAGCGGCTTCGAGCGTTTTGCTTCTTCTGATCGCAGTATCTCGTAAATCTAAAGTGATTGAGAAAGTGGTAGAAAAACCGGTCGAGAAAATCGTCGAGGTTGAGAAACCAGTTGAGAAGATCGTTGAAGTAGAAAAAGTAGTGGAAGTTGAGAAAGTCGTAGAGCGTGTTGTAGAAGTTGAATCAAAACTTGCGACAGCGTCAACGGACTCTGCAATGCAGCTGCTTTCTATCATGCAACAAGAAGCTCGCCTAATTGACTTCTTAAAAGAAGACCTAACGTCATTCTCTGATGAAGAAGTCGGCGCAGCCGCTCGCGTAATCCACACTGGCGGTCAGAAAGTACTGAACGACTACGTGACGCTAGCGCACGTTCGTAACGAAGACGAAGAAACTCGCATTACGGTTGAAGAAGGCTTCAACCCACAAGAAATCCGCCTAACTGGCAACGTAACAGGCAGCGCGCCATTCAACGGCACGCTAGTTCACAAAGGTTGGAAAGCAACATCAATGACGTTGCCAAAACTAGCGGAGAACTACGATGCATCTGTGATCGCTCCAGCTGAGGTTGAGCTGTAATGGAACACATGAACCAAGAAAACCATTCTCAAGAAGCGTCTGTTGAAACTCAACAAACGCCTAAATTCAGTGTTGGTATCGACTTAGGTACAACACACTGTGTCATGTCTTTTGTTGATACTCACGACGAAGACGCTCGCGTTGAAGTGATGCCTATCCCGCAGCTTACTGCGCCGGGTACGGTAGAGACTCGTAGCCAATTAGGCTCTTTCCTATACCAGCCGCACGAGCACGAAATGAACCCGCAATCACGCGTTCTTCCGTGGTCGAGCGAGCCAAAAGCTCTGGTTGGTGCAATTGCACGTAACCTAGGTTCAAAAACACCAATTCGTCTTGTTGCAAGTGCGAAATCTTGGCTTTGCCACGCTGGTGTGAACCGTCGTGATGCATTCCTGCCAGCAGGTAGCCCAGAAGAAGTGGAAAAAGTATCCCCTCTTCGCGCGACAGAGCTTTACCTAGAGCACCTAAAAGACGCTTGGAATCACACCAACCCAAATCACAACCTTGCTGATCAAGACGTGACTATTACGGTTCCTGCTTCTTTCGATCCTGCTGCTCGCGATCTAACAGCAGAAGCAGCTCGCAACGTTGGTTTTGTGCACCTAACGCTTCTAGAAGAGCCACAAGCTGCACTTTACAACTGGATCGATAACAGCAACGACAAATGGCGCGACGAAGTTGAAGTTGGCGACATCGTACTTGTAGTAGATATCGGTGGTGGTACGACTGACCTTTCTTTGGTTGAAGTAACTGAAGACGACGGCAACCTAACTCTGAACCGTATCGCGGTAGGTGAACACATCCTACTTGGCGGTGACAACATGGACCTTGCACTTGCGTACCGCTTGAAGATGAAGCTAGCGCAAGAAGGCAAAGAGCTACAACCATGGCAAGTTCAGGCAATGACGCACGCATGTCGTGACGCGAAAGAAGCGCTATTGAACGACAGCGAACTTCAGTCAGTGCCAATCGTAGTACCAAGCCGTGGTTCTAAACTGCTTGGCGCAACGCTGAAAACAGAACTGACTCAAGAAGAAGTACAACAAACACTGGTTGACGGCTTCTTCCCTCAAGTTGCGATTACTGACCACCCTGTTCAACGTAACCGTGGTGCACTAACGCAAATGGGTCTGCCTTACGCGCAAGATGCGGGTATTACTCGTCACATTGCTGCGTTCTTGTCTAAACAAGCCAATGCTCTTTCTGCTTCAGGAAATGGCGCAGAAGCAGCAGTTCAAGATTTCAATCCATTCGCTAACATGCCTGGCATGCCGGGTGCGGATGCAGCGCAATCAGCTGACTTCATCAAGCCAACCGCAATCCTATTCAACGGTGGTGTTCTGAAATCGAAACTTCTAGCAACTCGTCTAGAAGACACGATCAACGAATGGCTAATTGAAGCAGATGCTGAAATGGCAAAACGCCTAACAGGTGTGGATCTAGACCTTGCGGTTGCTAGCGGTGCAGCTTACTACGGCTCTGTACGTCGTGGTCAAGGCGTTCGTATCCGTGGTGGTATTGCTTCGGCGTACTACGTGGGTATCGAAAGTGCGATGCCAGCGATTCCGGGCATGGCGCCTCCAATGGAAGCACTTTGTGTTGCACCATTTGGTATGGAAGAAGGTTCAAGCGTTGACGTACCAAGCCAAGAGTTTGGTTTGATCATTGGTCAACCGGTTAACTTCCAATTCTTCGGCTCAACCGTTCGTCGTGATGACCTAGCAGGTACTCACCTAGACTACTGGGCACCAGAAGAGCTTGAAGAGCTTCCAGAAATCCAAGTAACGCTGCCTGTATCTGAAGGTCGTCGTGAAGGTGAAGTGGTTCCAGTAACCCTAGCCTCTCGCGTCACAGAGCTTGGTACGCTTTACTTAGAAGCCATTGCCGCTGATAACGGTCAAAAATGGCATGTTGAGTTCGATGTGCGCGAAGACGCGAAAAGCAACTCAAACGAAGAAGAATAAATAGAAATCAAACGGCATCCAATCGGGTGCCGTTTTTAAATACACGAAGGTTTGTATGGCATCTCCTCGTTTTCTTGTTGGTATTGACCTTGGCACCACAAACACTGTTGTGGCGTACTGTGAAATCACCGACAACCTTGAACAATCCGAAGTATCCCTATTCGACATCGACCAATTGATTGGTCCGGGTGAAGTGGTTCGTAAGCCACTGCTGCCCTCTTTCCGCTACCACCCTGCGATTGGTCAAATATCCCCTTCTGACCTGACACTTCCTTGGGAAAACGAACCTGTATCTGGCGACATTAGTAATGTGATCGTGGGTGAATGGGCTCGTGAATTAGGCGCAAAGGTGGAAGGACGTCAGGTATCCAGTGCTAAGAGCTGGTTATCGCACCAAGCAGTGGATCGTAGCTCAGACATTCTTCCTTGGGCTGGTGCGCAAGACGTAGATAAAGTCTCACCCGTTATTGCCAGCGCAAGCTACCTCAACCACATTCGTCAAGCATGGAACTACCGTCATCCTAGCAATAAGCTAGAAGACCAAGATGTGGTTGTGACCGTTCCAGCGTCGTTCGATGAAACCGCTCGTAAGCTCACGCTTGAAGCGGCTGAACTGGCTGGTTTAAAGAAAATCGTCCTGCTCGAAGAGCCACAAGCCGTATGTTACGACTGGTACGCACGCCACCAGCAAACCGCAGCTGATGAGCTCAAAGAGTTGCCACTGATCCTAGTGTGCGATGTGGGTGGTGGTACCACCGACTTGAGCTTGATTGAAGCAAGTTTCTCTTCTCAAGATGAGTTAGCCCTTGATCGTATTGGTGTTGGCGAACACTTGATGCTTGGTGGTGACAACCTCGACTTAGCATTAGCGCACCTTGCGGAAAGCCGCTTCAATCAAAGTAAAAAGCTCACTGCAGCAAGCCTGACTAAGCTGATTCAGCAAACTCGCAAGGCGAAAGAGAACCTGCTTTCAGCGAACGCGCCTGAAGAAGTGAAAATCACCATGCTGGGCAGCGGCTCAAAACTTCTTGGCGGAACAAAAAGTATTGGGCTGAGCAAACAAGAAGTACACCAAATCGCTTTAGATGGCTTCTTCCCGCTTTCTGATTTCAGTGAAGTGCCAGACAAACGCCGCAGCGCCGTTGTTGAGTTTGGTCTTCCATACGTTGCAGACCCTGCAGTGAGCAAGCACGTTGCCGAGTTCTTAACTCAACACCAACAAGTTGCTCGTGCCGCTCTTGGCATTGAAGACGACAAACAAAATGCCATTCCAGTCGGTTTGCTACTCAACGGTGGTGTGTTCAATAGTGAACTTGTGACTGAGCGTGTCACTACCCTACTGTCCGATTGGCGCGGCGCTCCGGTTACGGTATTAGATAACCCACATCCAGATTGGTCTGTTGCACTGGGTGCTGTTGCCTTTGGTAAAGCACGTCGTGGTGCACAGCTAAAAATTGGTGGTGGTGCAGCGCGTTCTTACTTCTTGCACCTTCAAGAGAAGAACAAGATGGGCAAAGCGCTCTGTTTGCTTGCAAAAGGCACAGAAGAAGGTCACGAGATCCGCTTAAGTGGTCGTCGTTTCTCGCTTACTCTAGGTGAACCTGTTCGCTTTAACCTGCTGACTTCTACCCACGACACCTTAACCAATAACACCGCTATTCAAAACGGCGTGATGGTTGACGTTGACCCCGACTTATTTGCTCCTCTGCCACCTTATATCACCACCCTTGAAGGTGAAGGTGCCGAACTGCAAGCCAACCAGAAAGAGCGCGTAGAAGTGCAACTGGCGTGTCAGTTGACCGAAGTCGGCACGCTTAAGATGGAATGTGTCAGCGCAGAAGACGATAACAAACGTTGGGAGCTGGAGTTCGAAGTTCGTAACAAGCAAACCGACGACAGCGAGCAAGTTAAGCTTCACCCTAAACTGAACGAATGTAAGGAGCTGATCGCTCGCCTTTACAGCGGTAACAAGAAAAGCGCAGAAAGCAAAGAGATCAAAACCTTAGCCAAAGATCTTGAGAAGAAACTTGGCAAACGTGACGAGTGGGATTTCACGACCCTACGTCAACTGTTTGATACCTTTGCACAAGGGCGTAAGCGTCGCCGCCGCTCTGAACAACACGAGAAAAACTGGCTTCGTTTGGCGGGCTTTGCGTTGCGTCCGGGCTTTGGCGATCCAACCGACTCATGGCGCATTGAGCAAGTTTGGGGTCTCTACCAGCAAAACATTCAGTTTAAGAACCATCAAGGTTGGACTGACTGGTGGGTATTCTGGCGTCGTATCGCAGGTGGTTTAAGCCAAGAGCAACAAGAGACTATCTTGGCGGACATCGCGAAATACCTACACCCTGGCGCGATGAAAAACCCACAATCCGCCAAAGCGGCACAAGATATGGGTTACGAGTCTATGGTGCGCTTGTCTGCTTCTCTGGAGCATTTAGAAGTCGAAGACAAGGTTCTATTGGCTACGTGGTTCTTGAGCAAAGCCATCAACCATAACCAGTTCGAACAAGCGCACTGGTGGGCAATGGGTCGCTTGGCATCGCGTACGCCTTTGTATGGCAGCCAGCATAACGTCATTCCTCGTGAACAAGCGGAACAATGGTTGCCTAAGCTGTTAGAGCAAAACTGGCAGAAAGAGCCAATGATCGCTTTCGCAGCCGTAATGATTTGTCGTAAGACGGGCGACCGCCTATTTGATATCTCAGACGACTACCGTGAACAAGTTCTCACCAAGCTGAAGCAAAGCAAGGTGCCTGAATCTTGGGTATCACTGGTTGAAGAAGTCAAAGAGCTATCTGAGAGCGAATCGAAGCGTATCTTCGGTGATGCACTACCAAGCGGTCTGACACTGGTAAATAACTAGGCTCTCACGCTTATAAACGCAACAAAGCCCTTCTCGTGAAGGGCTTTGTTTTATCTGATTCTACTTGCTGACGAAAAGCGGTTCGTTAGTTCATTTCCGTATTGATTACCACGTCACGCGTTTCATTATCCATATCACTGATGCCGACCACTGAGATTTCACGGTCAGATAAATTCTCAATCATGCTGTCTTCCAACCCACCGTCCGTCATCCACGCATAGAATTTTTCCGCAATACGATCCGAACCTTCTCCGACAAACGTTAATGTGACCTTCTTCATTTGTGACACTCCATCAATTTACGATTCAGCCACTTAAGCGTAGTATGTTTCGCAAATATCGACATAAACTAGGACTAACTTCTTTTATGAGTATCGAAAAATTTGACGCGATTTATCAGCGCGCTGCTGAGCGTAAAGGTGGTGAAGATCAACTTGAAGCGCTTTTGTCTCATCCACTAAGCAAAGAAGAATTGGCAGCGATTCCCGATGACCGTTGGCTGGCCGCTTTTTCGATGAAGGTATTCCAAAGTGGGATTTCGTGGAGCGTGGTTCGCAACAAGTGGCCGAACTTCGAAGAAGTATTCTTCGGATTTAAGATTGAGCCCTTGTTAATGCTGTCAGACGAGCAATGGGAAACCAAAGCAACCGACAAACGCATCATTCGCCATCTCACTAAAGTCATGTCGATCCCTGCTAATGCTCGTATGATCCACGAAGCAAAAATCGAATACGGCTCGTTTGGCAAAATGGTTGCCGATTGGCCGCAAGAGAAAATCACCGACCTATGGGCATATTTGAAGAAACACGGTAATCGCCTAGGTGGAAATACCGGTCCTTACACACTTCGCCAAATGGGCGTTGATACCTTTATCTTGTCTAGCGACGTCGAGGCTTACCTGCGTAATTGCAAGATCATTGAAGGTGGCAAAGACACTAAAAAGTCGCTCGACGCCACCAACAAAGCGTTTGTGCAATGGCAACAAGAAAGTGGTAGAAGTCTGTCTGAAATCAGCCAAGTTATTGCGTTCAGCACCGGCGATAATCGCATTTAACCGAGATTAAACCCAAAATACAAACGGCGCACTGATCATTGGATTTAGTGCGCCGTTTTTATGTTCATTGGTTCAAGTACAGACTTACTTTGAAGCCAGTGATTCCCACTCAGTCAGTATCTGCATAATGCGGTGAGAGTCTTCCCATGTTGCACAAGGGTTTTCTAACGAGGTACGCCCCTCCTCAACCGCTTGGCGAATAGTGTGCACTTGATAGAAGAAAGCGTCCCCAGCTGCCGGTACAAACACTTCACGCTTCGACGTCTCGTAAATTTCCACACTAAACTGGTTATCTTGCGTTGGTAGCCATGGGTTCGAGTCTAACGTAATACAGCCTTTGCTACCCAGAATGGTGAATTGGTGTTTCAATCCGTGATCTTCGGCGGTATGCACGCTCGCCGTTTGTTGCTCACCGAATTGCATCATCAAGCTCGATTCACAGATATTCCCATCGTTACCTCGTCGACCAATCGCCGTCATAGAGCGGTTTCCAAAGGCTTGTTCACCCAACATGGTTTTCACCACCAAGTGCACCAATGATATTGGGTAGCAACCTAAATTATACAAAGCACCTTTGCTGTCTGGATTAACAAACTGCGCAATCGACGCAATATAAGAAGTATGGATGGAGCGAAGTTCACCGATCTCTCCCGATTTAAGCACCGAAAGTAACTCGCTGATCAACGGGTGATGCAAGTACATCAAGCCTTCAGCAAAGAATACCTTGTGCGATTCGACTGCCTTTAGAGCCAGCTCAGTTTTTTCCATATCTACCGAAAGTGACTTCTCACAAAGAATCGCTTTACCCTGCTCTGCCGCTTTGACGATAAAGTCATGATGAAGGTGATTTGGTAGTGCGATGTAAATAATGTCGACTTGTTCATCGGCAATCAACGCATCGTAATCGGTGAAGGTATTCTCGATGCCATATTGCTCAGCAAATGCATTCAAGTTCCGTTCCGAACGTCCAGCAACTGCGTAGAGCTTACTCTTGTCATCGCCTTGGATTGCCTCTGCCATGACACCTGAGATAAAGCTTGTGCCTAAAATGCCCCATTTCATGTTCACGTCTCCTATTGCGCTTGAGTTTCGAATGCTTGGACTAACTCTGCCATTTCAGCTGCAATGAACGCTTGTGTATGCGGCATAGCAAAATGCGCTTCAATCGCGGCGCGGTTTTCATATCGCTCCCAAAGAATCACACGCAGTGGGTCTTTCGAATCGTAGGTCGCATTCGCTTGCAAACACCCAGCTTCGCTCTGCATATCAAGGCAAAATTGTTCAATGGTCTCAACCACTTGTTGTCTTGGCTTATCGGCATTCATTTTCAGTTCGGCGGTAACAAAAATCGTCTTGCTCATGATGGATCTCTTTCTCCACTCTTAATCATACGTCCACTGTAATTAACCTCATATGATTGATAAACTCTGCTTTAGTTATTTCTTTATCAACTCTGGGTGTGTAATGGATAAATTAACAAGCATGAAGGTTTTCGCTTACGTGGTCGAACATGGCAGCTTTCGTAACGCCGCACACCACTTTGACATTTCACCGACCATGGTTGGCAAACACGTGAGCTTTCTTGAGCAAAACTTAGGTACGCAGCTGATTCATCGCACCACGCGCAAACAGTCCTTGACCGAAGCTGGCAGACTCTACTATCAAGAGTGCCACCGCATTATTGAAGACATCACCAACGCTGAGAACCTAATCCAGACGCTGATCAACCGCCCAACTGGAACAGTAAAAGTTAACTGCCCAGTTACCTATGGTAAAAAGGTGATTGCGCCCATCGTGGCTGACTTCTTAGCAGAATTTCCCGAACTGAACGTTGAGTTAATGTTGGATAACAGTTTGATTGACCCATATCGAAGCGAAGCAGACGTGATTATTCGTATTGGTGAGTTGGTCGATTCATCGTTAGTTGCAAGAAAACTCGGGGAATACGGCATGACTTACTGCGCCTCACCCTCTTACCTTGAGCAACATGCCCCTATCCAATCGCTTGATGACCTTGAACATCATCATTGTTTGGGATTTCAGTATCACCAAGGAGAAAGCCAACAAGTGGTGAACATGCCATCTAATACCTTTGGAAACAGCAACACCCGATTAACGTCTAATAATGGTGATGTGCTTAAGTTTGCCGCGTTAAAAGGCTCTGGTGTTCTTCTACAACCAAAGATCTTAGTTGAACAAGAAATCCAGTCTGGCGCGTTGGTAGAAATTCTCCATTCACACACTCCCAAACCAAAGCCGATCCACCTGCTTTACCGTTCAAAACAGCTTTCCCTTAAAAATCGCACCTTCGTCGATTTTGTTCTTTCTCATGTGAGCCAATAATACAAACAGACAAAACGGCTGTAATTTAACCAAGCAATTAGTTTTTATTGTCGATATGACAAATATTATTTCTCATTAATTATCTTTATTTTTCATACTGTTAGTACAGAACGCTCGTTTGATGAACATAATTTATTGATTCCCATCAATTGCATTGCCCTGACAAAGTGACTAGGATTGCCGCCTTTCCTGAGTGAACTATCAAAATAACATCGAGAATTTAGTCTAATTTCTCTCCAAGTTCGTGCGTAATCACGACATTTGCACTCATTTCAAACTGCATAAGCACATTCCTTTGCTTATGAAAACGACATTGATTTCTCAACACTTTTGGTCACGTATGTGACTTTTTTCGTTGGGAGCGATTTTTCAATCAAGGTTGGTCACAAGGACGCTACCCCTTGACTGCATTTACTGGAGGATAAAATGCCTAAAGGTCTAATGCTGACTGACTTAGCCATTGCTGGCTTACTATTGATTTTGGCAAAAGTCATTCGCGTTCACACGCCACTACTACAACGTATGTACATTCCATCGGCGGTTCTCGCGGGATTATTCGGTCTGATTTTTGGACCAGCCCTGCTAAACATACTGCCGTGGACCGATACATTTACCGCTAACGCAAGCCTATTAACTGCTGCACTTTTTTCTGCGTTAGGTCTGGCAACTGATGTCCCATCACCTAAGACCGTCGCACAGCGCGCTGGCTCATTGTGGGCATTCAACCAAATCGCTTCTGTTTCACAGTGGTTATTTGCAGCAATGTTTGGCCTCGCGATCACTACCTTCTTCTGGCCAGAGATTAATCCAGGCTTTGGCGTGACAATGTCTGCAGGCTTTATGGGCGGTCACGGTTCAGCTTCTGTTGTTGGCGAAATATTCACGGGGCTTGGTTGGGAAGATGGCTTCACACTAGGTTTAACCTTCGCAACCGTGGGTATCTTCATTTCGATTTCTGTCGGCATGCTCATGCTGCAATTCGCATTGAAGATGGGTTGGATTCGTAGCTTTACGACATTCGATAGCATGGACGAACACGAACGCAAAGGTCTTGTTAAACCTGATGATCAAGAACCGGTAATGAAAGACACTATGTCTTCCCTGTCGGTTGATTCTTTTGCGATTCACGCCGCATTGGTGGTTGTAGTAACGGCGTTCTCCTATGTTGCTGCTAACTATTTATCTTCCTTCCACGATAAGGTGCAGATCCCAACGTTTGTAACCGGGTTCCTTGGCGGTATGTTGGTTCGAATTGTCGCAAAGCAGACCAAAGCGTCACGTTACCTTTGTGATGGCGCGTTCAAACATGCAGCGGGCATCAGCACCGACTATTTGATTATCTTCGGTATCTCTGCAATCAAGATTACCGTCTTGGCCCAATACTTAATGCCTATGGTAGTACTAGCTCTTGGCGGCGTATGTTTCACACTTTGGTTAATCTTTTGGGTGGCTCCACGCATCATGGGAGACGATTGGTTTGAAAAAGGCATCTTCTCTTGGGGTTGGCTGACGGGTACGGTTGCAATGGGTATTGCCCTACTGCGTATTGTCGATCCAAAGATGCGTAGCAAGGTACTTGATGATTACGCCATCGCTTACGTTCCAGGCTCAATCACTGACATCTTCATCATATCTTTGATGCCAATCGCGATGTATAACGGCATGCACTGGCAAGCTCTTGGTGTTGGTTTAGCATACATAGCCGTAGTTCTTTTTATTTGGCGTTTTGTTTTCAAACAAGGCTCACAGACCGCAACGAATCCATCATAACGACCTGATTTACCGAGCCTCATTTTAGCTGAAATGGGGCTTTTTCTTACTGATATCTCAATAACTTTTTATGTAAAAACAAACACACTTCAAGTTAAAAAAATGAGCAATTTGTTTTATATATAAGAACATGACTACTCATCGCATAACTTCATTCTTTTTCAATACCTTTCCAGCCATAATTTTGTTCCAGAATAGCAGTCTATAAAAGCAAATTCGGAGGTTGGCTGTGCGTAATTCCAAAGGTTTTACTCTGATAGAATTGGTGATTTGTATCGTCATTCTGGGAATAGTAAGTGTTGTGGCGTTTCCAAAATTTTTAGACATCCAAAAAGACGCCCGTATTGCGGTCTTGCATGGCGCAAGAGAAGCTTTGATGACCGCAAACAATCAAGTTTATGCGAAAGCAGTCATGCAATCTCAAGAACAAGTCGATGGTGGAGAGGTCAAGAATATTGACTTGGATAGCGATGGTGTTAAGGATTTAATTGGCTATTACGGATACATAAAGAACGTAATACCTGCACAAGAACTCGCTGGTTTTGACCCTCAATTGACTATCAATCGATGGTATGGCGTGGATGATGAAAATGAACCTTACTTCTTGATTGGCTTCGCTAATAAGCCCGTAGATATCTCTCATCTTTGTTATGTTGAGGTTTACTACCCGAAAACATCAGGTGGTCAAATAAAATACGGAATTCAAACTAGAGACTGCTAAAACCACTCGGAATGAGCTTCAAGAGTATCACTTTTGAAGCTTTTATCCCCTAACAACCCAAAACCCTTCAAAACTTCAAATTAACAATAAATTCACATTATCTCGTTACATCCACACCTTTCAGCGATACATAAGGCAGCAAACCACACTGTTCCTGCCAAATCGACACATTGTATTGTTTTTCATTTCGCTCAAAAATTCCGCTTGTAAACTCATTAATTCGCTCAATAATAGTTCTATAACAAATTCAATAATTTAAGCAGGAGGCGAAATGAGAATATTCTGGCAGCTGCGTTGGTACTTCCAACTCAAATGGAAACAATATGTGGGGTCAATCCTATTGTTTGCCGTCATTTCAGCCCTTCAGCTTGTTCCCCCTAAAGCAGTCGGCATTATTGTCGATGGTGTGGTTGATAACACGCTAGAAACCAGCACCTTACTGATGTGGTTAACCGGTCTTATTGCGTTATTTTTTGCGATATATGGCTGTCGAATTCTATGGCGTATCTGGTTATTTGGCGCGAGTTGGGAATTAGGCACTATTTTACGTAACCGACTCTACCGCCATATATCCACGCAGCCTCCTCGATTCTTCGAAAGATACAAAACTGGCGACCTGATGGCTCGTGGCACCAATGACGTGCGCAACGTCGTGATGACAGCCGGTGAAGGCGTATTAACCGCGGCAGATTCGGTGATTACTGGTATTGCTGTTTTCATTATTATGGTGACACAAATCAGTTGGAAGCTGACGTTAATGGCTCTTTTACCGATGCCATTCCTCGCGATCATCATCTTTTTCATTGTTCGCATTCTGCATAAACGTTTTAAGATCGCACAAGAAGCTTTCTCTACAATGTCAGACATGACTCAAGAATCATTGAATGGCGTACGTATGCTGCGTGCTTTTGGGTTAGAAAACCAAGAGCAAAAGCGTTTTGAAGATGTCGTCGATGATACTGGCGAGAAGAATATCGCGGTAGCTCGCGTTGACGCACGTTTTGACCCAGCAATCCAATTGACCATTGGCATGTCTTTCTTCCTAAGCGTGGCATCAGGTGCGTATTTAGTTGACCAAGGTGATATTACACTTGGGGATTTGACCGCATTTACCATGTACTTAGGTCTTATGATTTGGCCGATGTTGGCATTCGCGTTCTTGTTCAATATTCTGGAACGAGGCTCTGCTGCGTGGAATCGCCTACAAGAAATATTTGATGAGAAGCCAGAAATCATCAGTGGCGATACAGCATTAGGCACGGCTCCATTACCTTTGCAGATCAAGATTAATGAGTTCCACTGGTCAAAAGATCTGCCCGCTGCGCTCACCGATGTTCACATCACTTTGGAGCCTGGAAAAATGCTCGGCATTGCAGGTCCTGTCGGTAGTGGCAAATCAACCTTGCTAACCCTACTGCTTCGTCAACATGACATGGACAACGGTACGATTCAATTTGGTGATATCAAAATCAAAAACGCACTCTTACCAGAATGGCGAAACCGCTTTGCCGTGGTCAATCAAAGCCCGTTCTTGTTCTCTAAATCTATCTTCGACAACATCGCTCTAGGTAACCCTGACGCATCAAAAGAAGACGTTTATCGTGCGGCGAAACTAGCTTGTATCCACGACGATATTGAGAAGTTTCCTGAAGGCTATCAAACAGAAGTGGGCGAAAAAGGCATTACCCTATCCGGAGGTCAGAAACAACGTATCGCTATTGCTCGCGCCATGTTGCTCAATGCACAAGTGCTGGTCTTAGATGACGCACTATCTGCCGTTGATGGGCGTACAGAGCATCAAATACTAAAGAACCTAGAGACGCATTACCGTGAACAGGCGTTAATCGTCATCGCTCATCGCCTCACTGCACTAGAGGCAGCCGAAGAGATTGTCGTACTCAACCACGGTCACATCGCAGAACGTGGTCAACATCGCTCGCTTCTTGAGCGGCAAGGTTGGTACGCAGAGATGTACCAATATCAAAAACTAGAACAAGCAATGGAGGACGAATAATGAAGCAATCAACAACGTTTAAACGGTTATTGTCTTACCCATTGTCGCAACCAAAGCCGATGTTAAAAGGCTTAGCACTGCTGTTTATAGCCGCGTTAGCCAGCGCGGGTGGACCTTGGCTCGTTCAATACTTTATTGATGAACACATCGCGAAAGGTGATTATTCACGAGATATTTTGATTTCATTGGCAGCGGGCTACATCGCATTACAGCTTATTTCAGCGACGTTTCAATATTTCCAATCGCTGCAGTTCAGCATTGTGGCGACCAACACAATAAAAACGATTCGCAAACAAGTTTTCGCTGGCGTCATCAAGCAACCCTTGTCCGAGTTTGATTACACTCCTGCTGGTAAGTTGGTTTCAAGAATCACCAACGACACGGAATCGCTGCAACAGTTTTACGAACTGCTAATCGCGACGGTAGTGAAGAACGCGGTGATGATCTTGGTAATGCTTGGGGTTATGTTTTACATGAGCTGGAAACTGACTATCGTGGTGTTAGTGCTCCTACCTATCGTTATCGGCTTCATGTACCTGTTCAAAAAACTAAGTACCGAAAGCTACCGCAACATGCGTGATTTACTGACAGACATTAACGCCAACTTGAGTGAGTCTATTCAAGGCATGAGTGTAGTGCAGTTGATGCAGCAAGAAGAACGATTCAACAAGCAATTCAACGGGCTCACCGCAGATCATTTAGTCGCATCAAAGAAAGTTATTCGTTTGAACGGCTTCCTACTGCGTCCGCTCATGGATTTACTCGCGGGTCTTGCACTGCTCTCACTCGTTGCTATCTTTGGTTTTAATGGCGTAGAAATGATTGGTGTCGGCGTTCTTTATGCCTTCATAAGCTACTTAGCGCGCGTAACTGAACCTTTGATTGAAATGACTCAGCAGTTGGCATTACTTCAGCAAGCATTAGTATCGAGTGAGCGAGTGTTCGAGTTGATGGATGCGAAAGAACAAACCTATGGTGACGATCACCGTCCACTCCAAACGGGTGCAATCGAATTGAGCAACCTCACTTTCAGCTACGATGGCAAACAAGACGTGTTGAAAGACATTTCTCTCAAAGCTGCTCACCAAGACTTTATCGCTCTTGTTGGTCATACCGGCAGTGGTAAAAGTACCCTCGCATCACTACTGATGGGCTTTTATCCAACGAACATCGGTGAGTTACGCATCGATGGTCGCCCATTAAAGTCCCTAGGAAAAGACGTACTTCGTAAAGACGTTGCCATGGTTCAACAAGACCCGCATATCTTACCTGCTAGCGTAAAAGAAAATATTTCTTTAGGTAGAGCGGTCGAAGATACTCAAGTTTGGGATGCACTAGAAAAGGTAGGATTGGCAGAACAAATTCGTCGTTATCCGAATGGTCTAGACACACAACTTGGACAAGGCGAAACGAATCTTTCTGCAGGTCAAAAGCAGTTGCTTGCGCTGGCGCGTGTTTTGATGGCTAAACCAAAAATCCTTATCTTGGATGAGGCAACCGCGAACATCGATTCGGGTACTGAAGCTCTGATTCAAAAAAGCTTAGAAGTTCTGCGCCAAGATATGACGCTTGTCGTCATTGCGCACCGATTATCGACTATTTTAGATGCCGATCAGATTATCGTTTTGCATCATGGCGATTTGGTTGAAAGTGGCACGCACAAAGCGCTGTTAAAACACAATGGACGATACGCGCAGATGTACCAGCTTCAGCAAGCAAATCGACATATTCAGCAACTTGAAGAGGAAGATGACAAACAGTTTGAGGAAGCTGTTTAAACAGTCTACAGACCCAGACATTAAGCCCGTTGGTCATACTGCGGGCTTTTGTTTATCCCCAATACGGGCGAACCGATTTGGTGTCTCGTTCTTCGGTTTCCACCGCCTACATTTCTAGTTTTCTTAGACTATACCCAAGTAACCTCGAGATGCTAGGTTCAGCGAGAATGACTTGGTTTGTAGACGCGGCGACGATTTAAAGATCTAGTCACTCTAAATCAAGAGTCGGCAACAAAGTATACAAGCCAAGACAGCTCGCCCTTCGGGAGCGTGGCATTGCCCCGCTTTTTTAATTAAACCAATGGCTGCGTCAAACAACTTGGAAAGAGCTGGCTATTTCGCTGCGTTGTTTTCCTTGACCTCGAATCAATGACAACGCTCTGAATCCTACATCTTGAAGTCACTTGGGTATATAACCCGTTATCCATTCTTATTTTAAAACTATTTACTTTGTATTTTTATGTATTTATTTGTACGTGAACACATACAAAAAAACACCGTTCAATAATGAATTATCTATAAATTCCTTGGTCACATATTACCGAAAACATTATTTAGAATGATAGGAATTGGATGGATGAGTTTAAAAGCGAATATTAAGTTTATAGCGCTTGCTACTGCTGGTTTTTCAATAAGTTCACAAGCTGCACTATATCAAGTAGTGCAAGTCGTTCCCGATAACACTAATTTATCTTCATTTGGTTCCGCGATTCAAAGTGGAGACATTAATGATCCAATTACTGGACAACCTTACTCACTCGGTTGCTTTGAAAAAGAAGCGAATTGTGATGCCAGTAAATTCAAAATAGCACTCGATGTTCGCTCAACGGCTATGCTAGAGGGGAAACCTATTGATGTATCTGAACTGAGAGAAGAAGTACCTTTTGCAATGGATTCTAGCTTTGCATATCGAGGTAGTGAATCTGGTTTTAAACGATACTGTGACAACGAAAAAAAATACAAGATTTGTTCAGCGTGGGCGAGCACACTCTGGCAAGCATGGTCATTGGGTCACAATGAAGCATCTGAGCCAACAGTAACCGCATACGTAGAAGGTGACCACAACACAGCCTTCCCTCTCTTTAACCCAAATACCAAAAACAGCGTGGTTAATGCTTTAACAAAAGACGCAAAGCCAATTGGGACGGTGGCGACTGGATTAGACTCTAAAGACACCATTTCACCAGTTAAACCAAACTTTACTACTGCAGGCGATCAAGCAGCCATAGTCGCAACCCGTGCATGGGCGACAGATGACGCTATCACTGTTGGCAGCGTGGCGAGAAAATCAGGGGCAAACCACAGTTCTAAAGCTGCAATATGGGATGACAAAGGAAATGCGCTAGAACTCGAATGGCAAAGCAAACGACTCAAAGGCGGCAAAAGACTTGCTCAAGGTAGCATGCGAGACTTTGTTACTGATGGTAGTACTGTCTATGGCGTCGGCTACAACTCGTATCAGAAAGACAACTACATGGACGCCACCGTCTTTGTTGGCGACCTAAATAAAAAAGAAGATTGGGTCAACAAACCCGTGGACGGGGCACAGCAACGAATTAAAAACAAAACACTGCATAGCAATTCAAGGTTAACCGGCGTTAACTCTAACTTCGTTGCGATTGGTGAAGCGAAACGTTCAGGGCAGTATTTAATGCCAACAGGTTCTGCGCCCAACCGTTTATTCGTCGTCAATGATGTAAGAGCAAAAACATTGCGAGCCAACTATTTGCAATCCGGGATTTTCTTTGACGGTGCGAGTGGAAAAATGGGGGCAATCAATACATACAATGAAATTGTCGGCAGAGTGGATGCAGAAAAGGTACGCGCATCGAAAGGCAAACCACGTAGACAACGAGCGTTTATCTTGCCTTATGCAAAAAATAGTAAAGTCAGTGAAAGAGCAAAAACGCTGTTTGATGGAAAAGCGTGGTATTTGGATGATTTAACAAACGGTTCAGATTCAAGCGATACTTCGTCCACCTCTTACTCCCAAGAAAATAACCGATTCAGAATTATCGATGCGAGCGACATTAATGATGCGGGCATTATTTCTGCAACAGCGCTGAAGTGTCATTCTGGATATAAAACCACCGCCAATAATGCGACGTGTTCAGATAAGGAAGAAGTCGTTGCGGTTAAATTAATTCCAATTAAAGGAAAAACAGCGAAGAATATTGTACCTAGGGATGTTGAAAAAACACCAACGAAACGTAATGGCGCGGGTTTGGGGCTATTTACCGCATTCGGGTTGATTATTCTTTCAATTACGAGAAACGTTAAGACAAGAAAAATAAACATTAAATAGGAAAATATTGGAGCAAGTTAAAAACACATCGTAGATGACAATGGTGACTCCCCTGTTTCTGAACAACCAATTAAAACAGAAATGGGGGCGTTCATGAGCTTAAAACTCTATTTGAAGTTCAGAACAGGCAAGGCTAATGAGATTTACGCCCTAGCTTTGAGCTTTTGATGAAGACTCGAAACTGACGTCCCTTTCCTTTTACAAAGTCGGAAGTACACTAAGGTTACTTTGGAGGTGTTCAAGTTAAAATCACCATAAAACCACCTGATTCTATTCATAATCTAAACAATTTTTTTATTTCTTACCTATTATTGACATAACCCCTCGCTATTTTGAGCGATGTCGTTGTAAAATCGCGCTAATTACCGACACGTTTTCCCTCAGCAAAGTGGATTCATTCTGCTTGCCGGGACTCGCGTCTATCAATTTTCCTATTGCATGTTAATTTCATGACTGAAGTCCATGGACCAAGATAAGTTTACTAACATCTATCGCTTGCCAGGTTCGCTACAAATTCGAATCGCTAAGTGGCAAAAGACCTTCCGCGGCACATCTGATTTGGTTCTTCATCAGGTGCTAATGGAACGTAATAAGCAATTTAAGAAACCAAGCTTTTTACCAAAGAGTTGGTGCATCACGCCTATCGATGAGAATGAGATCACCATTACTCATCACGGTAAATACATTCAAACCGTCATGCGTACCATGCTGGACAGAAAGGTTTCTTACAAACGCCTATTCTTATCTCGAATGGATGAGGACAAGGGTGAGAAGGTATTACGCGAGTACAAGCTTGAGTGGGTAAGAAAGCACAATCAGATTGCTAAAAAGTACAACCAAATCAAGAAAAAACAGTACATGAACTTTGCAAGAGAAGAGGAAGAAACGCTCTACCCTTCAATCCCAAAAGGCGAGTTCGATAAAGCGTTATGGAATAAATTGGTGGTTTCTACCTTTGGTCCCGAGAAAAAGTACAAAAACCCTCATTACGTGCGCAAAGCTGATTTCTAAAAAATCCCCCGATAATTCGGGGGATTTTTGTTTCACACTAATATTTACCAATCGTAGGTTAAGCTCGCGATGACATTACGACGGTCGCCGTACCAACAAAAGCCATCACATGTCGCGACATACTCTTTATCTGCTAGGTTCTTAGCTGCAACTTGCAACTTGTAATCACCAATACGGTAGCTCACCGTCGCATCCATCAAGAAGTAGCCCGGCACTTTAATTGTTTCAGTGTTATCGCCGTATGATTCACCGGTGTAACGCGCCCCAAGCCCAACAGCTAAGCCATCAAGTGTCCCTTCTAGGAAACGGTAATGCGCCCAAGCGGATGATACCGTGTTCGCCACTTGAGATGGAGAATTGCCCACCCATGCTGCGTTCACATCTTCTTTGATTTCAGAATCCACATAAGCAATGTTACCAAGTAATGTCAGTGACGGGGTCACATTTGCTACTGCTTCAAATTCAATACCCTTATTTTCTACTTTACCAATTTGAGTTAACTGATTGAGGTGGATTCGAGCAAGGTTCTCTTTCGTTGCTTGGTAAGCTGCAATATTAAAGTAGCCATCGAACGTACGAGGTTGGTATTTCACACCGATTTCAAACTGGTCTCCACTTTCTGGCTTCGCAGGCTTGCCTGCACTGTCTTGCTGAATAATAGGATCAAAATACTGCGAATAACTAAAGTATGGCGTAAAACCAGCCTCTGAAATGTATGCAGTACCTACGCTAAACGTCCACTCTTCATTATCAACTTTAGTTCGAGAGCCTGTCGTTACATTGTGAACCTCATTGCTCGTATCATCATAACGTGCGCCAAGAAGAACCGTCCACTTGTCATTGACCAGAATGTGGTCTTGTAGATAGATACCAAGCTGCTCGTTATCAACCTTTGTTCGCTGCTTGTCGGCGTCAGTCAAAGGCTGAAGCGTTGTTGGGTCTAGCAACCAAACATTGTTCGAATAACTTGGGTTGAAAACATCAAAACGCGGATCTGGCAAGATTCCAATAGGCGTGGTTAAGAGTGAATTTCCATCAGCCACCAATGGGTCGCTTGCAAAGTCTTTACCATCAATACTGACCATCTGATAGTCAATACCAACCATGAGGTTATGTTCAACACTTCCCCATTGCATGTTGTGCATCAAGCGGTTATCAATATTGAAAGCATCAGAAGAGCCCTCTTCTGTACTGGCCGCACGCAGGATGCTTTTGCGCTCATTCAAAGGATCAAGCAGCGGACCTAATCCTGGGACGTCAGCAGCATAGACGTACGAATACATTTGTCGAAGGTTGACGTCCATTTGGCTATAACGAGTCGACTGAACAAAAGAAGTCGTGTCATTGAACATATGTGCAAACTCGTAACCAACAGAAAGCTGTTCGCGTTCAAACGTTTCCCAATCCGTGTTCCCGACCGCAAGACTATCGCTTATCTTACCGTTTTTGTTTGGCTTCAATGTTCCCTCTACAGGTAAGAACTGCAGGTATGGGTCAGAATCATCTTTTTGGTAACTGGTCAGCAAAGTAATTTCTGACGTATCAGTGAACTTGTAAGTCAGTGAAGGAGCAATAAGGAAACGCTCGGCCTCAACGCCATCAACACGTGTGCCGTTCTTTCGCGCCAAACCTTGCACACGAACAGCAAGCTTCTCATTCACTTCTGAGTTCACATCCAGAGAAATCTGTTTGCGATCTTCAGAACCATACTCCACCGACACCTGACCAGAGCCACCATCAAACTGAGGGCGTTTGCTCACTAAATTGATAACACCACCTGGAGGGTTTTGACCATAAAGCACAGAGGCCGCGCCACGAAGCACTTCCACTCGCTCTAATGCAAACGGGTCAATCTGCCAACTGTAAAATCCAGATGAATACAGACGAGTTCCATCTTGATATAAGCCACTATTCGCCTGCTTAAAACCACGGATAATAAACCAATCTTGCTTGTTATCTTCACCAAAATAATTGGTTTGAATGCTTGGCGTATATTGCAGTGCATCTGAGACACTGATTGATGCGCGGTCATCCATTTGCTCACGAGTCACAACGGAAACAGCGCGTGGCGTTTCGTTGATCGCTAAATCCATCTTCGTTGCAGTACGACTCTTCGCACCAAGGTAGCTAAAATCAGGACCAACGGCACTGTCTTCTTGTAGACCAATTACAACAATGTTTTCATCTTCTTGAGCAAGCACTTGAGGGGTTACTAGCACCATCGCAATAGCCACTGCTGCGGGTGTTAGCATAAACTGCCGATTCATCATTTTTCTCCTTTTTTGTCGGCAACCTTTCCAACCTTTTATGCGTTGAGCGAATAGACAAGCCCACACGGGTTGGTTCCGGCATAACCACTGATTTTCCTTAAATGCAAAAACACAGGACGTGCTTTGCTAGCATCACAAACTGGGTGATGAGAGCGATCACCCAGTTCTAGATTTTTATTGTTTTGATATGTGAGGAATGAAGCCAAATCGTCGTTACAGTCGACGTAGTCCCCACATCAGATACAAACCACCAATAAGAGATGCCACCAATCCTGCAGGGATCTCTTGCGGATAAAGTACCTGTCTGCCCATCCAGTCAGCCAATAGCATCACGCCTGCACCAAGCAAGGCGGCACATAGCATGTGTTGCGATGCTTTATTAAAGCCAAACAAACGTGCCAAATGTGGCGCAAGCAAACCGACGAAGCTAATAGGGCCAACAACCAAAGTCGCGCTGACAGTAAGACAAGCCACAAGCAATAGTAAAATGGCACGAGAACGGTCAACTTTGAGACCGAGAGCTTTAGAAGAAGAAGCCCCGATCGGCAAAATATCTAACCAACGAACACAAACAAAACTCAAACCAATAAACACAATGGCAGAAAGAGCGAGCGGGAGCAGCGTGTCCATTGACACGTAATACGTCGAGCCTGAAAGCCAAGCCAATGCTTGATAACTGCGTGGGTCACCCGTTGCCAAAATAAAACTCTGGATGGCATTCATGAGCGCAGTAATGGCAATACCTGTCAGCAAGATTCGTTCTGGTTGGAAGCCAGATTTTCTATTCAACAAGACAATGATTAGTACCGTCAACAAGGCACCAGTCAAGCCACCAATAGACAAAGTCACAACCGATGCACCGACGCCAGTAAACATAGCAATGATCAAGCCCATTGCAGTTCCTGAGCTGATACCAATCACTTCTGGGCTAGCCATCGGGTTGCCACTTAATCGCTGAATCATGGTTCCTGCAATCGCCAGCATAGCCCCGGCCATCGCCGCAGCTAAAAGCCTAGGTGTGCGCCATTCCAAAAATAGCCATTCATGGGTAGAGAAAAGCGATGTCCAGCCGTCGTTCTGAACGGAAACGGTGCTGAAGAGCACGATGCCCGCCAAGATGATCAACAAAGTAAATGCGATAGCGTGTTTGTTAAGTTTGTTGACGCGCTCCGAATGACGAGTGAGCACGGTTTGCGTATGCCCTTGCGTCTTTTGTGATAATCGAGGTAGTAACCAAAGTAACAGTGGTGCGCCTAACGCGGCAGTGGCAGCTCCTGTTGGAATAAAGCTCGCCATCAAACCCGGTAATTGTTGAATGACTAAATCGGTGAGGGTCAAAAGCATTGCACCAATCAACATTGAGATCCAAAGTTTGTGCTGAATCTTATGCACACCAATCAAGTGTGTAATAGCTGGCGCAGCAAGACCGATAAAACCGATGATACCCACCGTCGCCACAACCCAAGAAGTAATAAGCACCGCTAAGCCAAGGCAAACAAAGCGCAGCTTCGCTAGCGACACACCTAAGCTCTTTGCTCCTTGCTCTGATAGCTCCAAAAGGCTCAAAGGTTTAGCAAACAAAAATGCCACTAGTGCAGCAATGGCGACTCTTGGTGCAAGATAGCTGAAATCATCCCAACCACTTTGAACTAAGGAGCCTGCTCCCCAGATCATGAGTCCATTGAGCTTCTCCGTATTCATCATCAAAATGACCGTACTCAGAGAAGCAAAATACAAGTTGATCACCAAGCCAGAAACAACAACAACGGTCGGAGAAAGAGCCCGTCGCCAAGACAACAACATCACTAGCCCCATTGAAGTGACACCACCAACCAAAGCAACTAAATTGGCAGAAAAGTCCAGCATCCAAGGTGTGAATAACGTGGCAAGCATGAGCGTAAAGTTCGCCCCACTCGCAACGCCTAAAGTCGTAGGAGATGCCAACGGATTACGTAGAACCTGTTGCATCAACACACCAGCAACTGCCAAGCCCGCTCCGGAGATCACCGTCGTAAACACGCGTGGCCACCAGCTAAAATGAAGAAGAACGGAATTTATCGACTGGAAATCAGGCTGCCAAAGGCTTGCTAAACCATTGGAAAAGGCGGTGGTTTGACTCAGATGTAACGCTCCAACCGACACCGTAAACATAGAAAGTAAGATCACTAAGGATAAAGGAAAAGCTCTCATTAGAAGTTATCCTTCTCTTTTGCCGCAGCGACTAAATGAGCAAAGCGAACCGCAGAGGGCATGGCACCAAAGCTCCAAACAGGATCAACGCGCATAACAGGGTGACCTGATTGTTCTACGATATATTGCCAAAATTGGTCTTGTGCCAACTGTTGCTCTCCACCATGAGGAAGCGGATCCACAATAACGATCTGCGCTTTTATTCCCGCGAGTTTGTCGATACCGACCATACTAAAACCCCAGCTATTGGTTTTTTCCGTCCACGCATTAGAGAGACCAAGCTGGTTTATTGCTTGTGAATACAAACTGTTCTCGCCAAAGACACGCACGTGTTTAGTGTCCATAAACTGGACCATTAATAATGGCGCTGAATCTTGGTCGACTTTTTCTTTGAGTGAGGCAAGCTGTGCCTCTGACTGTTCAATAAACGTTTCTGCTTCTACCTCTCGTCCCAATTCTTTGCCGAAAGTACGAGTGAATTGAGTCAATACCGACCAATCCGAGATTCCCTGCCCGTAAAGATCTATCGTTGTAACAGGCGCAATTTCCGCTAATCGGCTTTCCATCGCAGAAAAATAAGGGGCAATAAAAATACGGTCGGGTTTGAGCTCGTAGATACGCTCAATGTTGGGTTGCGTTCTTAAACCCACATCTTTTGTTTGTTTTGGTAATATTGGGGCTTTCACCCATGCGTCATAATCTTGCCCTTGTGCGATGCCAACCGGAACAACACCGAGTGCAAGCATGGTTTCGGTCTGTGTCCAATCCACCGACATCACTCGTGGTGATGGCGTCTTATCAACTGCATGTGCAAACAGAGGAAAAGCAAGACTTGTCGCCCAAACAAGTCGCTTCAGCAATGAAATAAGCGGCTTACAATCCATTGTTGACCCCACTTAGCTTGGCATCGCTACTGGATACCCAGCAGGATGGTCAGAAATACGCATTTCAATGCCATAGATTTGCTGCAACTTAGGCTCGGTAAATACTTGTTGAACGTCACCTTGCGCTATCAAGTCACCTTGATGCAATGCGACAATCTCATCACAAAAGCGTGCAGCTAAGTTAATGTCATGCAGTACGATGATGACCCCTAAACCTAGGTCTTTACTAAGTTTAGAGATCAAAGAAAGCATATCGACCTGATGACTAATATCGAGCGCAGACAAGGGCTCATCAAGCAACAGGTATTCGGTTTTCTGTGCGAGTAACATCGCAAGCCACACTCGTTGGCGCTCACCACCAGAAAGCGTGTCGACAAGGCGATCGGCATATTTGGATGTTCCTGTCATTTCCATCGCCTCTTCCACGATGGTTTTATCTTTTGTACTCAACCGTCCTAATAAACCATGCCAAGGGTAACGACCGAAGCTCACTAAATCTCGACCGAGAATGCTGTCGGTCATGGGTAAGTGCTGAGGAAGGTAAGCGATGTGCTGGGCAAATTTCTTTGCCGATAAACGGTTGATGTTGTCACCATGCAGCAAAATATCGCCATCACTGTATGGTTGTTGCTGAGCGAGCAGCTTGAGAAGTGTGGATTTGCCAGAACCATTGTGTCCGACAAGCGCGTACGTTTTTCCAGTTTCAAACGTCAAATCAAATGCTTTCAACAAAGACTTACCGTCAATATCGAATTGGAGTGCTTTGGCTTCTAACATCCCTACTTCACCTAATCCTATTTACGTCTCGGGGCTGGTGAAACTTCGCTTTGCCGTCTACCTTCCCGTTACGTTTTATAATTTTATTCAACAAAACGATTAATAAGCTTGGCTTTATATAACAGCAAAGATACAAATGCAAACCATTGTCATTATCATTAATAAATAATTTTATAAATCTTATTGGGAGCACATTCTCGCTACAAAAAGCACGTCAGAAGCAAGGGGAAAAGCAATTTAAAACGAAATGAAATAGGGATTGGAAATGAGGACTATCGGCGGCGAGCATCGCCATTCGCAATGCTCGCTCAAGGAATAAGTTAAGCTGCGACGATAAGAAAAGTTGGATGAGAGCCGCAGCGTTGTTGAACCAGTTAATGACGAGCGTCAGCGCCAAACTCTACTTCTTTATAGATATCGGCCAGCGACTTCTTACCTTGTTTGTCTTTGGCTGAACGCTTTCTTGGTTGGTAGTGATACTCTTGGTCATGCAAAGCTTCTTCATGTTCCTTTGCCGACTCTACGAATTCAGCATTCGCAAGTGCTTGTTGGCGTAAGCGGTTTACTCTTTCTAGGGTTTCCCACAACATACTTCACCTCCAAACGAGTTACTGTATACATATACAGTATTATTTATTCCGACCTCCTAGTCAATATTTTGATTCCCTTCATGGTTTGCTCCTCTACTTTCACATTAACCCCATACCAGCATAATGCTCTGGGTACTTATGAATAATTTGTTTTAAGTAGCCTTGATGTTCGCGCAAAGCATTCACGCATTCTCGGGATAACAAGCCTTGGTAAACGCGTTTTTCAAGCTCTAACAAGGCATACGGGATTGACCACGCTTGACGATATGGATGATGGGTGGTCATGACATCAAACACATTAGCAACTGCCGCGATTTGAGCGGCGATAGGAATCCCTGGACGATCTAACCCATGCGGATAGCCAGACCCATCGAGGTTTTCATATTGGTAAGACGTAATTTGCTGAAATAAAGTGACACTCGGATGAACTGGATTACCAATTCTCGCCACAATGTTATCTGCTGATTCAACACATTGTTCAATATGCTCAGATAGCAGCGCTTCTTGCTCTGCATTCACACATCGGCGATTACATACCACATCAGCAGGGAGTTTTATTTCACTCAAAGCATGATAACGAGTGAACATTCCAATTTGCTCGACAACTTCATCACTAAATTGATAAGCATCGGCAAGCTCTGTCGCAATTAATTGGGCGTACATACCAATACGCTTAGTGTGCGAGTAAACTTCCGGCGAATACCCTGGCATCAAGCACTGCATTCTTTCTGCCAAGATTTCAATCGCATTGACGACGTGGTCTTCAGATTCAACGGCAAATTGCACCATCTCAAAATAGGGTCTTAGCCCATTTAAAGCCTCGACGCTAAACGCATTGGGTTGAATCGAATTGAGAAACACAAACCCAGTAAAGGTTTGACGGTCATAACAAGGAATAGCGACAGACGAGTGGTAGCCTTGTTTCAACAAGGTTTGAATACGTGGACAGTGGTTGATGTCGTAAAGATCGTTAACAAGACGAGGGATGGCATTGTCTGCAGCAATGCTCAGGTTGTGCAGTTTTCGAAGTGGCGCTTCGTGATGAGCCAAACACCAAGTGTCGAACTCACTTTCGGCAAAAGATTTAAGCATGCATTGTTTAGGGTGATACTTAGCAAAAGACACCCTATCGACACACGGTAAATGTGCCTGCATCCTATTCTTCAAAGTTTGCATTTGCTCATTGAGCGGTTTTGCAAACGGGTAAAAACTCCGGTGCGCCATACTTCACCTCCACACCAAGTAGAGAAACCAGAAGAAAAGGCTCATGAAAGTCAGCGTATTTGATGTGATTAGAGCGGCTTTTCTCCACCTAAATTATCGACATACCACAACTTAAGTGTACGAAATAAAAACAGTTTTTCGCCAATCTTTTCACCGAATATTCTACGGTAATTTAATCCAGATCAAAAAAAACCAGTGCTATTTTGAGCACTGGCTGTTTTATGCAAATTGAGTTTTCCGATATCAATCCGTTTGGTGATTAACCCAACGCAGGAAGAACACCCAAAGTAATGAGTAGCTGCGCCATCACAATACCAGTACCAGCGATACCTGTTACTAATAGTGCTCCTTGTCCACCTGCCACACGGTATTCACCCGTAAACTCATCAGAGCGACGCACCTTTACCACCATAACTAGCGGTAGGAAGATAGCAAGAATAGCTAAAGCAATTGCAGCATAACCTAGCGCCATGATGAAACCTTGCGGGTAAAACAATGCGAAGCCTAGTGGTGGTGTAAATGTGATCACTGCTGCAACCAAACGGTTTGGCTTTTCACTGTCACCTTTGATCGTGTCACCCAAGAATTCAAACAGACCCAAACTCACACCTAGGAAAGACGTCAGAAGTGCAAGGTCAGCAAATACGCCTACCACACTACCAAGATTTGACTGGTGAACAGTTTGCGACAGTTGACCAATCAATGCGCTCAAACCACCGTTTTCAATCAAGGTATCTTGGCTTACTACACCAAGCGTTACGATTTGCCAGAAAATGTAGATCACGAGCGGAATTGTAGAGCCAACGATGATCGCTTTACGCAGAGACGACGTGTCACCGTCGAGGTAGTTAACAATAGCCGGGATACTGCCGTGGAAACCAAAAGAGGTAAAGATTACTGGAATAGCGGCAACGACAAGCCCTTGCTCTATTGGCATACTTAGCAAGTAAGATTCGGTCACGTTTGGCGCAAGAAATGACAAGACTGCAATCATGGTCACCATTTTAAGACCAAACAGCACGCGGTTTACTTTGTCTACAGTGCCAGTGCCCACTGTCACAACCATGGTCACGATAAGGGTAAAGATGATGGTTGAAGTCGAGCCAGAAATATCCAGACCAAACCACTCTGTCAAACGGTCACCAAACTGAGCACCACCACCCGCAATGTAAGCAGCACACAATGAGTAGAACAAGAAGAGCATGGCAAAGCTTGCAACCCATTTGCCCTTCTGACCAAGAATTTGTTTCGCTAGAGTATGAAGAGTTGCACTGCTGTCCGCATATTGGTGAAGCTCCAGCATCAACAACGCAGTAAACGCCATTAACGCCCATAGCCCCAGCATAATAATTAAAGAGGTAGAAAAACCAATGCCAGCAGAGGCAAGAGGAAGCGCCAGCATGCCAGCACCAATCGTAGTCCCAGCAATAATCAGGGTGCTACCAAACACTTTAGATCGACTCATTGTATATTTATCTTTACAGCTTTATAAGATTTATCAGCATCAGATCGGGCAACGGCATACCAAACCTAACACCATATTTGGAATGATGACGATTCTGTAGGATCTTTCTAATAAGATCAAGCAAAGTGTAAGGATAAAAATCCACACACGTAAACTTAAGTGTACATAACTTTTTTAAACTCTAATTTCTGCAAGCAATTGGGCGCACTCCTCTTCATTCATAAATTTAGGAACAGGATAATTCCAGTGCGCTTCTTTAAGGATCAAACTCACTAACTCTCCAGTATCAGAGGATTGCAACAGTGGCGATGTTTGTTCGATACCAATTGCGTTATACAAATCTTCTAGCCTATGAATGAAATCTTGTGCACTCGCTCTATCCTCACCTTGCGTTCCGATCAAGGCTTCACTTAGGGCTGTCAGTTGTGGCTCAATCTCAGAGAAAGAAAATCGAAGGACAGGGAGCAAAGCAAGACCATTCGCCATTCCGTGAGGTATGCCATACTTGGCACCCAAGTTATGCGCGAATGCGTGAACGTAACCAAGACTCGCTTTGGTGAAGGCTAACCCAGCATAGTAAGACGCCATTGCCATTTTGTTTCGAGCCTCAATACTACTCCCATCTTCTACGGCTTGAGGTAAATACTTGAAGATAAGTTTAATAGCCGCAATCGAATAGGCTTTGGTATCAACAGTCGCATTACGGGAAATGAAAGCTTCTACCGCGTGTGTCAACGCATCAATACCCGTATCAGCCGTTATCTTTGCAGGTAAACCAACCAGTAAATTCGCATCCAATGCGGCCATTAAAGGCACCAATTTCGGATCCATTAATGGGGTTTTGTGGTGGGTGTCTGGTTCGGAAACAACAGCGGCAATCGTCACCTCAGATCCAGTACCAGACGTTGTCGGAATCACAAATAAAGGCGCAGGAGTTCTCCACACACGAAACAAACCAGCAAGCTTCTTAATGGATTTCCTGTTTGTCACCCGGGCTGCGATAACTTTGGCACAATCCATGGCAGAACCACCGCCAAGCGCTAAAATCGCGTCACATCCTGAGTCGAAATACATCGTTAATCCAGTCTCTACTTGATCGTATGTGGGATCTGGTTTTACTTCAGAAAACAGCACAACGTCTAAACCTCTGGCTTTCGCGCTTTCTATTACCTGCTCCGCCATACCAATTTTTACTAAGCCGTCATCAGTCACAAGAAGCAATTTTTTAAAACCAAGATCAGCAATCGCCTCCGTCAATTCATGGAGACTGCCAGCACCAGAGAATAATGTCGGTTTAGGGAGTGGGAGTACATAGGCGGCGGCTTTCAAACCATTGGTATAACCGCGATAAAGCAGATGTTTTAACATAACAAGTCCTTTTGTTTTGAGCTTTTATTCTAGTTGCTTTTCTACTCAATTCGAGTGAGGAGTTCACAGAATTTTGTATTGATGTGTCTCAGTTTTTAACCCATCAAAACCAATTTTTATCTACTACTCTATAACTTAAGTACTAATGAATAAGGGCGAGCTATGGAATATAAGCTGTTTGTTTTGCTTGCTTTTTCAAGCTCTGCTTTCGGAAACTCGTTAGCGAGCTTCCCTAACAACTTTGAGCAACTAGTACTGGTAAAACAAAGTGTTATACCAGGAAGAAATGTCGTTTTGCCGCCAAGTACACCAACCTTCATTCAAGAAACAGTGAAAATGTACAACTGGACCAATCAAGGCAAAGGTACCAACTTGAATATTTATGTTCCTAGACACAAAGTCGAAGCCTATAAAAACCATGGTCCTTACTCCGACGGTCTAACCGCTGTCGCAATTTACGAAGAGGAGGACATTATTTTTGTCACCGAGCATCTGGCTGGTGAGGCACTTTATGGGAGTTATGATCGACGAGGCAATGACATATCAGATCGCCATCCATCATTAAGGGTCGAAGCTTGCTATCGATGTCATAACGGATATAAGGACATTTGCATAAACGGAACTTGTGCCGTTCCGATTATTGATGTGTTTAATGAGTAATTCATCACGTGGGAACTTCAATAAGAATAAAGATATTCCTATCGCATTTTGTTCTCGTCATTCTCATGATCGGCGGTTTGGGTTACTACAATTTTCATAACTCAATGGACACGATCGTAAAGACGACGATTACCTCTCGCGAACAAAGCGCAAGTGCACTTGTTCACCATGTGAGTGACGCGGTGCACGGGGGTAACTATGCCAACCTAATGCTGCCTAGCTTTAAAAACCAATTAAAAATGCATACTGATCTCCGTTATTTTTACGTCAATGGTTATTCCTCTGTAACTAATACTCCCATGTCTGTTACCTATAATCGCAACGCAGACGAAATCTGGCGGACTGACTACCCTCCCACGTTTGAGCAAGACTTGGAGCAACGCATTGCTAGATTAACCTCCGTTAAAAATGCTGGCTCAAAGTCCAGTATTAAAGTGAACTATCTGCTCGCGCGCCTTAATGACGCTCAAAACCAATTCCACCTCAGTCAGGAGCTGAAAAAGAACTACACGCTAGACCTAGCACCCTGTCGTATCGTTGGAGAAAGCCATCTCAGTTTCGACAAGAATATTCTCTACATAACTTTGCCATTAACAGGGAATAATCAAGGTAATATCGAGCTGCTTTATGACATCGAATTGGTTAGTGACATACGTGATGCATTTTTGATGGACTCTATTCGCGAACTTGTTCTGGGCATGATGATTTCATATCCTCTCTTGCTCTTATTGTCTTACCATATCTCCTCTCCTATTAAGAACTTATCGACATTTATGCGTCAGAACTTTGAGGCTATAAGCCTATTGCAAGTACCTAACATGAAGAGAAAAGACGAAATAGGCGATCTTGCTCGCGCATTTAGCCTTCTTGTAGATAAAGTAGTAAGAAAAAACAGAGAGTTAGATGAAATGGTTAAGCACGATCCTCTTACCGGCTTGTACAATCGGCGTTCACTTGAAGCCTCGTTCCGCTCTCTATGCTATCAAGCTAATAAAACGTTTATCGCCTGTTTTTTTATCGATATAGACCACTTTAAAGAGTTTAATGACCATAGAGGGCATTTAGAGGGAGACAAAGCGCTTAAGCGCGTCGCCGACGCCTTGGAATCTTTTGCCGCTCAAAGCCATGGTTATGCATTGAGACTGGGTGGTGAAGAGTTCGTTGTATTAGCGCCAGTACATGATGCCAGAGAAGCGATCGCAAAAGGCAATCAGTTACGAGGAAGAATAAAGCAGCTCAAGATCATTCATCAAGATGAACCAGAACCTAAATATCTGACAGTCTCTATAGGAGTTAGTCTTTCTGAACGAACTCAAGCTGATGCGATCAACCCAAACGGGCTGCTAGATGAATCCGATGAGGCACTGTATGCTGCTAAAAATTTAGGGCGAGACCAAGTCGCATTGTATTCAAATGAAAACAGAGACAGCGCCTAAACACTCTCCCTGTTTTTGATTCATTCGATTAGCACATTTAGTACGTTAATTCTGGATCGACACAATGGAAGATCTCTCCGCTTCCTTTGCCATCTTCAAGCATATCAAAAATCAAACGAGCAACTTCTTGACGATATACCAATCCATGCACTTCTTTCGGCTCGACCAAAACACCGTTGCCTGTCACGTCACCATCTTTAAGACCACCTGGGCGAATAATGGTGTAATCCAAATCACTAGTCTGTAACCATGCTTCTGCCAATGACTTCTCCCGGACGACACCGCCGAAGCCCGCTTTAGAGCGTTCAGAGAGATACTGCCAGCTGTCACCACAACCGAGAGACGTCACCAATACAAAACGTTTCAGTGAAGCGTGGCAAGCAGCGTCGATAAGATGGCGATGACCAAGATAATCCACCGGAATATCCGCACGAAAGCTGCCCATAGTACTGATGATGATGTCATCTTGATTAAGCTGCTCGACAACCGCATTCACCTCAGTCGCTACCGTTGCATCACACGTAAAGGTCGAGTGGCATATCGCCTTCAATTCCGGATTCTTATCTGGATTTCTTGCTACGCCAATCACTTGAGTACCCTTATCAGCAAAATACTGCGCAATTGCCAAACCAAGACCACTGCTCGCGCCCCATATAACGACTCTTTTCATAACTTACCTTTCACAATACACATGATAATGAGAATACTTTACATCACTATTTGTGTGGTTTTCAAAGGAAGTCAATCGAACAAGGAGAAATCTTTCGAAATCAATACGTAGTTCAAAGAAATGACCAAGAGTTCTGGGCTTCGGATGAATTTTACGTGCGACAAGCAGTATTATTCTCGGCATAACTATAACTAAGCCATGTGCACCCTTTTTAGGTATCAGTTCGCTGTCGCATTCCCCTAAAAAATCAAAATAAAATAAGCACAGGCGAGTAAAAACGTCGGTAATTACAATGAAGCAATCTTCCCACTCCATCTCGGGGTTTGAAGTCGATCTAAAACAAGCCCTGATCTGGGTAGCGCGTGCGTTAGATTACGTAGGCGTAGACGATACACACCATAGCCATCGAGTCGCCTATATTGCCTATCAATGTGCGATCACCTTAGGTTGGGACATCAAAAAAGCAGAGTTCTGTTACTTTGCTGGCATGATCCACGACTGCGGAGTTTCTGAGACCCGCGAGCACATGATGCTGCTTGAACAGCTTGTTCCTCAAGACGCCAAAGCGCACTGCATCCGTGGCTACCACACGCTTAAGCAATGTCGGTTGCTCACTCAATTCGCAACGCCAATTCTTTATCATCATACGCACTGGAAAGAACTCGAACAGATCGATCTTCCGACATTTGAAAAAGACGTCGCTGCACTGCTTTACCTTTCTGATCGTCTCGATTTTATGCGTGCGTATTACGTATCTAACTGCCATAGCGACCTTGTCACCTTACATGAGGAACTGATTGCCGAGTGTGTAATAGCAAATGCGGGCACGCTGTTTAACCCAAACATGTGCGACGCGATGGTTCAATTGATCATGACAGATGCGTTTTGGTTTGCGATGGAGTCAGAGCATATCGAAACGATTGGACTTCAATTTGAGAATATAGACTGGCTGCAAAAACAACTAACCATAGAAGACATGAACAGCTTGGGTTTGTTCTTAGCTCGTATTGTTGATGCCAAGAGCCCTTTTACTTATCAACATTCACAAAAGGTCGCTGAACTGTCTCGTTACTTGGCGAAGAAAATGGGGTTGGATGAGCACGAACAAGAGATGATTTTTATTGCTGGACTCGTTCACGATATTGGTAAACTCAAAACTCCGGATGAGATCCTTCATAAGGAAGGACCGCTGGACCAACACGAATACACTCGAATTAAACGTCACACCGTGGACACAGAGTTAGCACTGCATAAAGTGTTTCCTAACGCCAAAATTGCTGAATGGGCTTCCAATCATCACGAGCGCTTAGACGGCTCAGGTTATCCCTACCATAAAACAGGTGAAGCCTTGGACGTACCATCGCGCATTATTGCGGTCGCAGATGTCTTTCAAGCACTTTCTCAAGATCGTCCCTACCGTGGACGCATGACGCAACAAGAAATCGCCATCATCATGGATGAGCAGATCAAATCAGGTAAGCTCTGTTCTGATGTATATCGAGTTTTGTCATCACACATGCAAACGTGTTATGAGCTCTCCACTCAAGCTTAACGCCGAGCCGTAAACAGAATAAAACAAAGGGACACCAGATTGGCGTCCCTTTGTTATTTCAAACGTATTTCAACGCGACCACAATAATAAGGTCTAGTGAGCGATGTCGAGCTGGTTATCTTTGACACCGTTAATACGGAACCAACCTGCAATACTGAATCGCTCAGCGTTTGTCGGCAACACTTCGTGTGGGAATTGCTCAGATAGGAATACGAACAGACGACCAGAACGCGGTGGAATAGTCGCAATTTTGTTGTCATTCAAATCGTACACCACCAACTCACCTGCATCTTCTTCGCTCCACGACTCATTCATGTAGAACACCGTGGTTAGGCGGCGGTTTTCATTGCCCTTAAAGCAGTCGAGGTGTTTTTGGTAGAAGTCACCTTTCTCGTATTTCGCGAAGTGCGCTTCGTACTCAAACAAGCCTAGAAAGAAATGACGGTTCGCTTCCAAACGGATCTCTTCCATCTTGTCTAAGAAAGACGCCACTGGTGCACCCATGTCGCGTTTCAACCATTGGATCTTGTCACTGCGAATGGTTTCAATACGAGTCACGTCGTCGTTACGACCAATACGTGCTTTCTTCCAATCATCAGGAATACAGTCACGCAGCTCAGCCACTTCCTCTTGAGAAATAAAATCATCCCAGATGTAGTATCCGTGCGTCGATAACGCGTCGATCAGTTTGTTCATTCTATTTTGTTCACTCGTATAGGTTTGGGCGGTCTATATAAGAAATCCGTGCTACAACAACAAATTCCATTTTCTATCGACACGACAAATCCACACAATTCGCAGAATACAGACGTAAAAAAGCCGCTCTCAAGAGCGGCTCAATTTGGTTCAGTTGCTACGTTTCAATTATCGAGTTTGAAGCGCAACAGAACGAGGTCGGATTGGACGAATTCGCTGAATCACTGGGCGTTGTTTTTTCTTTAGCTGGATATGACACATTTCCAACACTAGACCAAACGCCATCGCGAAATACACGTAACCTTTGTTGATGTGAATAGCAAAACCTTCTGCCATCAACAGACCACCTAGCAATACTAGAAACAGTAGAGCAAGTGTCTTAAAGCCCGGGTAACGCGTCACTAGATTGTTGATTTTCTCCGCCGTTAATACCATTACAATTGCTGACGAGATGATTGCCGCCACCATAATAGGTACCTCGCTCGTTAAACCAACGGCGGTGATCACCGAGTCCATTGAGAACACAGCGTCAACTGCAACGATCTGCAGTAAAACCACGGCAAGACCAGTACGAACATGAGTCGAGTGACCGTGTTCTGTATGCGTTAACCAACTCCACAACTCTTTCAAGCTTTTCGCCAACAGGAACGCACCACCTGCAATCATAATCAAATCACGACCAGTAAATGCGTAGTCGCTAAAGCTGATTAACGGCTGAGTAAGCTGCATGATCCAAGAGATCGAGAACACCAAAACAATGCGAGCCATAACGGCAAGACCGATACCTAGGTTTCGGGCAAGTTTACGCTGGTGTTGTGGTAATCGTTCACACAGAACGGAGATGAATACGACGTTATCAACGCCTAAGACAACTTCAAGAGCAAACAAGGTAGCGAAGATAGCCCACGCTTCTGGTTGCATGAAAAGTTCTAACATGAGTACGCCTCCGATGATTGGAAGCCATACAGTGAATTGTTCAGTCGACTAAAGGGGTCGTCCATTAAGTTTATTTAAACCTCTGTTACTTAGGAAAGTTGAGTAAATCACCTCTCCTATTTGTTCGCAATCCCCTATTTTGTCAGGCTTATGTCAACCATCTTTCGTCCTCTAAGGGTTATTGCCACTACTCACCCCCATAAAGTGCCCAGTTGAGCCAAATCTTTATATAGAACACGAAAAGAAACACCTCTTTTTGCGTGCTTCAACAATCGTAAAAAAATGTTTCACAATAATATTTTGATATACTGAGAAAAATCACACTAGTTAGTCTTACGAATGGATTACATAACACTCTCACGCATTAGCCTTAAACACCTCACCGTATTGCACATGTTGCTCACAACACACAGTGTGACTCAAGCAGCAGAACAGCTTTGCGTGACCCCTTCTAGCGTGAGTAAAACGCTAAGCCAATTGCGCGACATTCTTAAAGATGACCTTTTTTACCGCGATGGTACTCGCTTAGTTCCAACGCCGTTTGCTTTAAACATCGGTCCTTCGGTACACGGCATTCTTTCCAGTATGAACGGTTTGCTTTATCAAGGCTCATTCAATCCTGCGTATTACGAAGGTCGCTTCTCTTTGGCGATGCGTGAAAGTACCTTTGAAATTTTCGCACCAATGCTACAAAACCTATCTCAACAAATGGGCAGTCGAGCACAATTGAACGTCTACGCGAAAGAGCAGATGAGTTTTGATTCTTTAATCCGTGGACAAGTGGACTTTATGATTCTGCCGCACGATATCAGCCAACCACCTACGCATAATAAAGACTTGGTTTGGCAAACGATTTTGGAAGATGAGATGATCTGTTTGATGGGCAGTAACAACCCATTGTCAAAAGAAGCTCTCTCGGTAGAAAACTACTTGTGTGCTAGGCACATTGGCATTCACGATAAAGACTTATCTCAACCTTACTTTGAGCAGAACTTAACTCAGCGCTACGCCAAACGCAGTATCGCGATGCACGTGGCGGACTTTGGGTCCGCAGCTGTGATGTGTCACCACTCAGATTATCTGTTCACTTGTTCAAAGCTTTGGGCACAAATGGCACTACAAGCGAAAGGATTAGTAGAAAGACCATTGCCGTTCGAATATGGACAAGTGGCGTATAGCTTGGTGTGGAACAAAGCGAGCCTCAACGATCCCGCTTTAAGATGGCTACAACAACAAGTGCTTAAGGCGTGTGAAACCTTGGGAGGATGCAGCAAACCAAGAGTGAATAAACTCTAAAGTTATCCCCGCTGCATTACACGTAGACCGATGGCATGGTCATTGGTTTGCTAACGAATTGGCTCAATTGAGCGTGGAAGCGCTCCATTTCATCCTGAGAGCATTTCTCCCAGCCAAGGGCTTCGCCTGTTACACCATGATGCTGAAACGCGTTCAAACGAATGTTGACTGATTCAGGTAACGCTTGCAGATAGTGCCCAACTGTTGCGACTTCCGTATCGAGATCGCTCTTACCTGGAATATGCAGTAAACGCACTTCATACAACTTGCTTGCTTCGGCTAAATACTGAATTGCTTGAAATACACGGTGATTATCCCGCCCTACTAACCAGTGATGCGTTTCACTTTGCCACGATTTTAGGTCGATCATCGCCCCATCCATATACGGTAGGACTTTTTCCCAACCTGCGGTAGATAAAGAGCCATTGCTATCAATGAAGCAAGTAAGATGTTGCAATTCAGGGTCCTGTTTAATCCCTCTAAACAGCGCAATAATGAAAGGAAGCTGTAAGGTAGATTCCCCACCGGATACCGTCACACCGCTAATAAAAAAGCGCTGTTTTCGTATCAAATCGAGCATTGCTTCCACAGAGTAGTCAGTAATTTTTGGATTAGATTGGTGCTGACATATCTCTATACAACGGTCGCAGTGGGTGCACTCCTCTTTAAGCCAAACAACGTTGTTGCTTTTGTCGAACTTCAGTGCGCCAACAGGACACTCGCTCACACAATCACCACAATGGTTGCAGTGATTGATTGTGTGCGGATTGTGGCAGTTGATGCACTGATAGTTACAACCCTGTAGAAAGATGACTAGACGGTTTCCAGGTCCATCAACACAAGAGAACGGAAGGATACGAGTTACCTTAGCCAAGAGGTGTTCCGATCGTCTAGCCATCTTATTCTTATCCGTCACCAATTACTTAGCGTAAATCGGTGACATTTCATGACTCACCACACGTGGAGAACGCTCCAAAATACCAGTGTTCTTCGCCGCTTCTGCGCCTAGGAATGTAGTATTAGTACGTGAACCTTCTGCATCGTATTTCGCGATATCAGACAGCTTCACCATGTAACCCGTCACGCGAACCAAGTCGTTCGATGCTACGTTTGCCGTAAACTCGCGGTAACCAGCATTCAATGCGCCTTTACATAGGTTGAACATCGCTTCTGGGTTCGATTTCACGGTTTCGTCGATAGTCAGAATGTCACTGATGCCAGAACGGTAGTATTGGTGATGACCTGCCGTCGCTTGCACGTAAGACACTGGATCTGGTTCGTTGCCGTAAGGAATGCGCACACCCGGCGTCACGTCCAAATCTAAGCTGATGCCACCTTGCGCGTGCAGTAGCGCTTTGCCTTCCAAACCAAATTTCACTGATGTGCTTTCTACCAATTCAGCCAATTTCGCAGAGATCTTATGGCCTAGCTCATTTGCCGCTGTGTCTTGACCATAACGGCTCGCATTGCCCTCTTTCTCTAGCAATACGTTTACCGCTTCTGCCATGCCATAAATGCCATACATTGGCGCAAAACGAGACTCTTCGATCAGACCTTCTTGCGTTAGAAAGCCTTTAAAGAATTCAGATTTCTCATGCAAATGTGAAGCTCGAGCATCCATCAACTCAACCATCAAACCGTGGTATTCTGGCAGAACGTTGTTGAAGAAATCTTTACAGTTATCTGCACGATTCGCCGCTTCTTTTAGATTCATACGCACTAACGTGTTTGAACCACCAGCCAATGGCAGAGAGTTGTAGCAACTCACGATACCAAAGCGACCACCTTCGTACGCGCTCACATGCATTGGGTAGTTTGCGATGTGCGGCTTGCTGCACTCACAAATGTTTTGTGTTGCTTGTTTTAACAGGTCGTCTGGTGTAACTGCTTTGTCGTACATGAACGTTAAGTTTGGCGCGATCTGTTTTAGCTCTGCGTCAACTTTCAAAATCGTACGACAAATGATGTTGTCCGTAGGACCAATATTCACGTGCATGAATGCGTCTGGCAATGTGCGATCAAGCATGACCCAGAAGTGTTTCAGTTTTTTGTATATTTGCTCGTCAGTTAGGTCACCCACGTAAGGCATTAGCACGTCATCAAGTTGACCAAGGTAAACGGGAATGTTGGTTACCGAAGGCACGTGATGATAAATGATGGTCAACATGTTGATCGCATCATCAAAATCTTCTGCTGGAGCTAACTCCAAGTATTCAGAACCTTGAGAAAGAAATTTTGCGTAATCTGGCAAAACATAGCGCGGCTTAAATGGCGCGTGACCTTCAAACATGTCACATATGACGCCTTGCTGCATCGCTTGGCTTACCTCGTCAGAGACGGTCATATATGGAATTGTGGCTTCGGCTTCCAAAGCAAGAAAGTTTGATTTCTGTTTTGGAGATAAGTTGCTATCGGTCGCGATAGCAAGGAAACGCTGCTGAAGATCAGAAAGGCTTTGAGTCATCTAAGATGTTCCTGGAGAAAATACAACGAATACGTCCTTTCAAATCGTTTGCTCACTTTTGAGCATTGGTTGAAAGGACGCGTTGAATTCTACGCCTTGAGAGTCTTTGCCACTAATGAAAAAAACCAAAAAGTTGATTTCCATTTTGGAAATAAGATTTTGCTAATTTAGCCTAAGTTTTAATAACTTAGCGAAATAATTATCAATTCAGCTACGATGCGCAGTCGACAACATAACGCCCGCGCTAATGAATACACCGCCCGTTAAACGATTGAATAACTTCGCTCGTCCTTTCGCAAATAACCAATCCGATGTTTTCACTCCCAGCAAACCATAGAAGGTCAGCCAGCTCAGTTCAAACACCACAAAGGTACTAGCAAAGACAATATATTGAGTGAATAACGATGCAGATGGGTCAATAAATTGAGGAAACAGCGCGGTAAAGAACACAATGGCTTTCGGGTTACTCGAACCCACAATAAAACCACTGGTAAATGCGCTTAAATAATTCGAAGAAGATTGCTCCGGTTGCGCTTGTGAGAAATCCGTTTGTTTAGAGCGTAATGCTTGAATACCAAGCCAAATAAGATACGCAGCACCACACCATTTAATGATGTTAAACACCAGTTCTGAAGAGGCGATAACGACGCCAAGCCCAGTAAAAGATAAGGTAAGAATTATGGTAATTGCCGTCAGACTACCAAGGGCGGTCGCAAAGGCATGGCGAAATCCATTACTGACGCCCTTACTCAAACAAAGCAGCGAGCTAGGACCAGGAGAGGCAGTCAGAACAAGTATCGCAAGGGTGTAGTAGATCCAAGTATCGAGTTGCATTGGCGCTCCTTTCCAATGTGTTGATGGGGGTACAGATCGTGTAGCCTACTTGCCTTTCTCGACGTTTCTATCCATGAAACGTAACGCGGAAAGACACCACATAGCTTTTATGAAAGCTGAACGACGATAACTGAACAGGCTCAAAACCAACCTAGCTTTTAATAAAGCCTATGAGTAAGCAAGCTAAGTAGAAAAACTCAGTTTGCCTCGCTTCTAGTCCACTTTGAGCTGTTTAGTTATGCAATCAACATACTGGTAATATGCAACCGTGTAAAGCGATTCGTTACTCGACAGATATTGTGAATAACCCACCTTAATTGCGCTTAATCGTAGAAAGGTTTTGGATCCACTTCTAACGATGATGGCGCTACTGCTTTCTCAACCGAATGTGAGCTGTTTTTTAAATCTACCATAGCAACATCGATGTAACGCTTATACTTACGTGAGTAGAAACACTTCACGATGGGTTTAAGTGGCTGAGAATCGTTGGATGTCCACACAATGCCAACTCGACCATCACTCAATTGTACTATCGAGCCCACAGGGTACACACCTATGCAGTTGATGAACTTGTACACCAAGTCGGGATCAAGGTGGAATGGCGTCAAACTCAATAAGATTTTAAACGCTTCTGCCGAGCTCATGCCCTTTTTGTAGACGCGATCCGCCGTCAATGCATCATAGATATCAACGATACAGCTCATGCGCCCATGCATCGGGATTTGCTCACCCGATAAGCCCAGTGGGTAACCAGTACCATCAAGTTTCTCATGGTGCATCAAGCACACATCACGACTCACGCTACTCAACCCTTTAACGCCAACAATGATCTCACCTGCGAACACTTGGTGGAGTTTCATGTGTTCAAATTCTTCCGGTGTTAAGCGAGCAGGTTTATGCAAGATCTCATCATCAACTTTGATTTTACCAACATCATGAATGATGCCGCCGATCGCAAGTTGTTTCAGCGTCTCTTTGTCTAGCCCTAAATGCTTACCGAAAGAAACCAACAAACAAGCGACATTCACTGAGTGCTCCAAAAGGTAACTGTCTTTTTGGCGCAGCGCTGATACACATTGGAGTGCATCAGAATCAATGAATACGCTGTCAATCATGTCATCGGCCCACGATTCAATCTCGTTGACCTCAATGATTTTTCCTTCAAAGGTTTGGTTCAGCAGCTTTTGCGCTAAACACTTCGCTTCCGCAATCAGTTTTTTGGCACGCTTGTGCTGCGCCTCGCGGGAACGGAACGCTCGCTGGATTTGAGGAGTGGTCGTGATTTCAGAAGCTGACAACGTAATGTCATGCTCTTCCTCAACAGGCTTAAAGACGCACTGCTGCGCTGAGAGTTTCTGATCGACCCAAACGTACTTTACGCCGCTCGCATGCAGTTTTTTGATGCCCTGCTCCGTAGAGACACGACCAGCATTCGCGAGGTTGACACGTTTGTTCTGTTCAATCGCAGTAACGAACATACCGATACTGACGTCTGCGATCGCTATTTTTATTGAGTCTTCTGGTTTGTACTGCATACGCGCAACTTGTTAACACTTATTATTTAGCAAACGCATTATAAGAGATCTGACCATTCACTGTTATAAGAATTCACTATCATTTAGAATTAATGAGCTTTTGGTCAATATATGAGACAACATCGCCACAATAAACCACTTTTATTTTATGGACTTAGGTCAAGATTTCATCACAGATGCTGACAATTTCGATAATTTGGGTGCTGAATCAATAACTTCTCAATACAAATGGTATTTACTGTTGACTAAGTTTTATAAATACCGATTATTAGTCGCATTACTCTAATAATTATTCTACTTACACATAAACACCGTAAGCTCATTAACATAACAGACTGTCAATCTGGACCGACTTCTTTCGTTTGCAGTGTAAAAGGACAAACTTCAAAAATATGTCATTTGCGTGTAGCTCGACTTATATACTTATCTCCAAGACGGCTTGGGTTATGGGGGAAGTATCTTGACCAACAAGGTTGATCAAACTATTTCAGAACACGATCGTGATTTTTTACAGATCGTTGAACAACGCTTCATTCATATCTTCGATGTGTTTAATGAAGGACTCTTCTACATGGATGAGTTCGGCAGCATGGTTTTTTATAACCAGCGTTTTTATGAGCAGTTCGGCATCAACGCTGGGCGTATCAACCTCGATAGATGGTTAGAGTTGGTGCACCCGTTAGATCGAGAACGCTTATCTAAACGTGTCGATGAACACATCACGACCGACAACACTCGCGTCACGACCACCTACCGCCTTCGCAAACCCAACGGACAATATGTTTGGCTCGAAGGCGTTGCAATGACCAAAGAAACCGAACTGGGTCATTATATGGTTGGCAGCCATCGCGATATTTCTGAACGTAAGTTGATGGAGAGTTACATTCATCAAGTCGCTTTCCATGACAACGCATCCGGTATGGCTAACCGCGCTCACTTACTGCTTAACATCAGTGAATGCGTAAAATCCAACGGTGCTCATGCGTCGATTTTTTACATCCAGATCGAAGAGATCAAGTCGTACCTAAACCAATACGGTAGCGAGCTTGTTGATGGTTTAGTAGAAAAGCTATTGCAAACGCTTAGTCACTTACCTTCACCAAACTGCACGGTTTATCGTGTTCACGATGACGACTTCGCGATTTTGGTACTTGACGACGTGCCGCTCGAACAGTTGCAAGAATACGCACAGACCATCAAGCAAAATTATCACGATGCCGTTGTCGAACAAGGGCAATATCTTGGCAGTAACATCAGTATCGGTTTATACCCTTCCATCGATCCGGAACACTCTGCTGAAGAAATTTTGCGTAAAGCCGCACGCACTTGCCAATACGCCAATGAGAAGAACAAAGATCGTATTGCCGTATACAGCCAGAAAACGCAGTATGCGGTAGATCGCTATTTCTTTATTGAGCAAGGCTTAAAAAACGCACTTGAAGAGCGAACACTGAGTGTAAAATTCCAACCAATCGTCAGTGCATCCGATCTGCAAGTCGTGAGTTTCGAGTCTTTGGTACGTTGGCGCAGTAAAGAGTTCGGTGAGATCTATCCAGACGAGTTCATTCCCGTCGCAGAAAACAAAGGCTTGATCGTTGAGCTTGGCTATCAAGTATTCGAGAAAGCGTGTCAGTTCATAAAGAGCTATCGTGAGCGCTATCAAAACCAAGTAAGGGTGAACGTAAACGTATCAGTATTACAGCTTCTCAATAGCGAATTTCCAAACAAAATTAAAGCAATGGCTGACGAAGTAGGAGTCGAGCCACAAGCAATTGTTTTGGAGCTTACTGAAACCTTTATATTGGACAATAACCAGGCAGCTATTGCTCCTTTGAACACCTTGAGTGAGTTGGGCTTCGCTCTCTCTTTGGATGACTTCGGTGCTGGTTACAGCTCATTAAACTGCTTCTTCGATCTGCCAATGACACAGATTAAGATTGATAAGTCGATGGCTTGGAAGACATTAACCAACCGCTCCTCTCATGAGTACCTGAAGTTCTTGATCACTATGTGTCGCGAACAAAATATAGAAGTGGTTATCGAAGGGATTGAAGACGCAAAAATGCGCGACTTCTTTACCAGTATGGGCGTGGACTACCTACAAGGCTATTGGTTCTCGAAACCGCTTTCAGTGGCGAGCGCAAGCCGATATACCTTAAGTCAATAAAGGCGCTCACTAAGAAGCGGTCCTCATCATTGAACTTCCCTGAGCTGGAGACACTCCAGCTCAGGCTTTTCATTTTGTTTGCGATTTATCTCAAGCGATTAAACACAACATTTTGATCTAAATGCTCATGATATTCGGTGTAGTCTAATCCCATATCAAAGATGTATTTAGTCACCAGATTTCTGACACATTCAACCAATTGTTCCGCTTGCCATGGCTTTTCAAAGTAACGGTCAATACCTGCCGAGTTAATCGCATTAATCGTATCCGTATGGGTTGCTTGTCCTGTCAGCAGTACTTTTCGCGTATGGACAAAACGACTGTCTTTGGAAATTTCCGTTAACAGCTCTACACCTGTTTTCCCTGGCATGACGTGATCTGAAATAATGAGAGCAATCATCTCACCTTCCGCATCCAATTCGTCCATCAGCTCAAGAACTTCATCGGCAGACTCGCAATCTTCAATGTTGAGCCATTGGCTTAACGACTGTAAGTCTTGCAGAACCGCGCTTAACACCTCTCGCTGGTCATCAACGCAAATTAAATTAAGCTTGTCCATGTTCATCCTCTACCGGTAATTTAATTCTAAATATGGTTTTCTCACTGTCGCTTTTCACCGCAATTGAGCCGTTATAGCCAGCCACAATACGTTTCACTATCGACAGCCCCAACCCTAAGCCAAACGACAACCCACCTTTTTTCGTGGTGAAGTTTGGTCGAAAAATCTTTCTGCGTGTCGCTTCATCAATCTCTGGACCATTATTTGCGATGGTCACAAGTATCTTGCTTTTACTCACACGAGTTTGAATCTCAATCGCAGGTGATTCTGTCTCTCTCATCGCATCACATGCGTTCTTTAGGATGTTGACCCAGATCTGCACCAATTCCGTTTGTGAACCAACAAACAAAGGCAAGTCAGCAGGACTAAAGCGCACGCTTACGCGTCGTAAATCGCTTTGTAACAAAGCAAGCGCTTGGTTTATCGAGTCATTGACTCTAAGACCTTCTTCTTTATCGATGTCAGTGCGACCAAGCTGTTTCACCGATTTCACGATGCCAACAGTGTGCTTGGAGGCAATGCGTAAGTCGTGTAAATCACGCCCCATTTGCCAGTAACGAATGGCTTCTTCTGGTCGCTTTAACCAATGTTCATTTAGGTAATCGGTCGGCACTGCACGGGCGAGTTCACGAGCCAATTCTTTGGGTAAACCGTAATATTTTTCGAAATGGCGTCCCCGCTTTCTTGCCTCACTGGAAGACACTTTTTGCCCTTGCATCAAACCAAAATCAAAGAACTGACTTGCTTCCGGATGAACTTCTTCAAGTAATTCCATGATCACGGATTCCAAACGCTCCGACTTACTACTCACCACCCCAATGGCATTATTAAGCTCATGCGCAATGCCTGCAGCAAGTTGACCTAACGTCGTCATTTGCTCTGCGGTGTGCAGCTTTTGCAGTGCTTTCTCTTTGGCTAAGGCTTCTTGCATCGCTCGACGTTGACGGCGCGACAGCTCATTGACCATGACAGGCATAAACTGCGCCGTTAATGGTCCGTATTTGCCCGCTTCCACAGCCGGAGTATTGCGCTCTATCCACGCTAGCTCAACATCCGTTTGCGCTATCACCGTTGACGACGCGGTCCACGTTCCTGAAAAGAAACTGTGCACACCGATAAATGCCCCTTTCGATGCAGAAAACACTTCGGTTTGCTTTTTGCCGTCTTCGGAAAAGTAGCCAGCAAGCTCGCCTGATAACACGTAATAGAGTCGCTCGTTGTAACCGTCTTGTTCAATCAAAACCGAACCTGCCGCTACGGTAATGCGACGCTCGATATGATTGAAGTAACGCTCGACCAGCGTATCTAGTTTACTTTCGTACATGGCTTAACCAATGTGTCCAACCGTGTGAAGAATCCACACCATCAAGAAGCTCAACAACACTCCAACCACACCGAGCACAACGCCGACACGAGCCATTTGATTGCTTTGTACATGCCCAGTTGCATGAGCCAATGCGTTTGGTGGTGTACTGATTGGGAGAGACATACCTAATGACGCTGCGAAAGTCACTACTAGAATCAATGTCACTTCACCGCCCAACGGAGTCAAGGACGCCATAGATGTACCAAGCGCAGCCATAATAGGCATCAGCAAGTTAGCCGTCGCTGTGTGGGACATAAAGTTCGCCATCACCAAACATAAGAACGCCGCACCAAACAACACAACATAAGGTGAGAATTCATCAAACGGAATACTATGCACTACCAGCTTAGCTAGACCCGTTTTATCCAGAGCAAGCCCAAGCGCAATACCACCAGACACGAGCCAAAGCACATCCCAAGAGATTTTTTTCAAGTCTTCTTTGTTGATGATGCCAGTTAGCGAGAATACCGCGACAGGAATTAAAGCGACGGTGTACGAGTTCATGCCATGAGCAGAACCCATCAACCAAAGTAAAATGGTGCCTGCAAAGGTGATATAAACGATCATCGCTTTCGGTGTTTTTAGGAATTTGCTCTTAATATTGAGGTCAATCGTGGTTTGTTCCGCTTTATACATAAAGCCGATTAAGAACCAAGCAAGAGCCATCATCACAACCACAAAAGGAACACCGAAGACCATCCACTCACCGAAGGTAATTAAGTTATCACCAACGAGATACTTCAAGGCAATCGCATTTGGAGGCGTACCAATTGGCGTACCGATGCCACCAATGTTTGCAGCAACAGGAATACACAAAGCAAACGCGATACGCCCAGGGTCTTTGGGGCCAAACACCGCAATCACTGGCGTTAGAATCGACAACATCATTGCGGTTGTCGCGGTGTTCGACATAAACATCGAAAAAATCGCCGTGATCAGCATTAAACCTAACATCACATATTTAGGGTTTTGCCCAAAAGGCTTGAGTAGCACACGCGCCAAGTTCACATCCAAGCGATATTTAGTTGCGGCCATCGCAAGAAAGAAACCGCCCAAAAACAGCATAATGATTGGGCTAGCAAAGGTCGCCATGATGTCGTTGTATTGCAATAGCTCGCCAAAATGAGGCTGCCCTTCATCAAACCTAAAGAAAATGATGCTCTTGTTGGATACGAGCAACAGCTCAAGCACGATGATCACCACCGACGTGGCATAAATTGGAATCGGTTCAAATACCCAGCAAAGCGCTGCAAGCAAGAAGATTGCAATCACTCGTTGCTGAATAATGGTGATTCCTTCGAATGGAAAGGCTGACAATGGCATCAGCAAAACGAGCAAAGGGATCACCGTTGGGATGATGTATTTGAGATAAGGGCGCATAGTACTACTTCTCTTCCTGAGATGGTTTACCGTGAGATAACAAGCGTAAGAAGCTGTTTTTATTGGCTTCCTTTCGCCACTCCGAGAAGAAATTATGCGCGCCCTTTAGAGGAGGGTTTCTGGTGTTAGATCAATGAACTCTTATTCACGACGGAAAACATGCGGTATCTGTGTTCAAGCTCACTAATTGAGCGAAATATATTTATCGATCACACAGCGCTTCCATCATACGCTCGCTCCATAACATAGTTCGTCAGTATCGCTCCACGCACCTCAACTTGTTGTTCCTTAAGCACAGAGAATCCCATGTACTCAAAGAAAGGACGAGCGGTAATACTCACCTCCGAATAGAGCCGTGTCAGCCCTTTTTCTTTAGCTTGCTTGAATACATGCGCCATTAGTGTACGTCCAACGCCCTGCCCTTGATATGCGTGATGACAGAAAAAGTGGTCGACAAGCCCGCTTGATTGAACATCACTATAGCCCACAATGACCCCATCTAACTCTGCGACAAAGGGTTGAATGTCCATCATTTTCTGCAGCCAGATTTCTGAATCAAACTCGTCTGGCGCCCACGCTTTCAGTTGCTGTTCGTTGTAGTCTCGACGGTTAACATTACGTACCGTGTTATAGAAAAGTGCCCAGAGTATTGGTGCATCTTGCTCACGAAAATCACGAATAACAATCATAGTTTTTCTATTAAATCGAACTGCATTAATTGGCCTCGCACACCTGGCTCACCTACTGGGTACCAACCATGCTTGAGGTAGAAACGTTCTCCCGCATCATTACCCGGAATATAACGCAATCTTGCATATACGCAGCCCTCTTCAACAAAGCGTTTGAATAGGAAATCTTGCAATTGCTTACCCAGCCCTTGATGACGAAACTCCGGCAACAAGTAAAACAGGTTGATGTATCCGAATCTATGACCCTCTTCATCGGCTACCGGATACCGACACTCTAATTGCCCGATAATTTGGTCATCTTTGATCACATGAAAAAAACCCGCTTCGGGATCTTCCACTATCGACTTGAACCACAAGGTGATTTCTTGAGTATCGAACCCATTTTGATGACCAAAACTCACCTCATACGCGTCTTGTCGAAATGCAATGCACAAATCCAAATGACGAGATAAATCGACGGGAACAAATTCCATTTAAGCCTTTCCTTTTCTTGCTTAGCTTGCCTATATAGACATTAGTTATTTTATATAACCATAAATTCAAGAATTTTATAATTCAACCGTCGGTCATTTGAAATCATGCTTTTATAGGAGAAGTTATTATGCATGCATCATCTGTTACCCAAAAACCGACTCAATTTGGCTACTACCTAGGCGTATTTGGCGTTGCCTTGGTTCTTATCTGGCTAGGTATTTATAAGTTCACCCCTACAGAAGCCAAGCTAATTGAACCTTTGGTGCTTAATCACCCAGCAATGTCTTGGCTGTACAGCATCATCTCAGTTCAAGCAGTTTCTAATATCATTGGTCTGACAGAAATCATTGTCGCACTTGGATTGATCATCGGTTTGAAAAAACCAACCGTTGCCTACTGGTCTGGTATTGCGGCTAGTGTCATCTTTCTTGCTACACTGAGCTTCTTAGTTACGACACCAAACACATGGAAAGTTTCCGACGGTGTTCTAATCGCGAACTTTTTCCTAGTGAAAGATATTTTGTTCCTAGCAATTTCAATCAGTGTGATTGAGAAGAATAAACCGAGCTCGTTTACAAAGGCAGCCGCTTAAGTAACAGGCACTTTTAAAGTGAATGAAGAGGAGCGCCATTTGATAGTGGCGCTTTTAATCAGGCGTAATACAACGCAGTGTTTTTCCATGTCAGCTCCCTTTTTAATCCTTTAAAATCGAACTTGTTAAAGTGAAAATAAAAGTACGCTTTGAAGTCCTTGAAGTTCCCAACTTAAATATCATCTATAAGAATCATACCTCCCCTATCACGCTGATTTAAATAAACATTTAATCTCGGCTCATACATAACTACTGATAAATAGTTACTTCGCTTCGAAAATTTTCATTGGGCAGCTTTTCTGTGATTGGTGCGTCTGAAATTCAGCTTGTAATCGAATACACTCCATATGCACCCCGTGCAATAAAAAAGGAATTATATGAAAACGCTTATTTATGACACGCTTGTCAACCTTGCTAACCAAGAACCTGAACACCACGCAAAGATCCGCCAAAACTTGTATGAGCAACTCGATCTGCCATTTGATAAGCAACTTGCATTGTATGCATGCGCTCTTGGTCCAGCGAGTTCAGGGAAACTGGAAAGCCGTGAAGGAATAGACAATGCAGTAGACAGCGCGATTAGACTGTTAACGACTCCTGAGCGTTAATTTGCTTTTTGTTCTGTGACGGCCCTACTCCCCTAAGGGCCGTTTTTCTTTCCGAGATTTAATCAGAAGTCGTGAGTCGCTGGACTTGTTCTGAGTGTGAGAAGTCGATGCAATAAGCGAGCTCTACCGTCCCTCCTCTTTTCGCTTGATACTGTTCTACCGCTTTACGGTCAATGAGTTCATGAATACCTGCAAACACTTCTATCGATAGATCTGAAAACTCTACGTACCCCTGCATTGCCACTTTCGCGTCTTTTGCCACTTCTGTTTTTGGATAAAACGTGGCGATGCACGAAGCAAGAGCAAAGTTCGTCAACAACTGCTCGTTACTGTGATTTTCAAGCGGACTTGCTCCTACCAATAAACTGTAAAACCAACCGACACACCCTAACCAGACGCTATTTTTCAATGTCTTCATCCTTGAGTCTCATCCAAAAAGTTTAAACTTTAAGCTAGATGCAACCTAACGCACCTTTACGTCTCATTGCACCCAGCATTTGGAATTTGCGACACATTCGAGGAAAGTGATTGTTCATTGGGAGTGAGGACGTCATATGTAATCAAGCCAGCAACGACCTTGCTGGCTTAAGGTTAACGTTTAAGGAATTCGTTCAAGGAGAATGAGTTGAAACCCTATTCAAGAGCGAGCGTGATTCCATCTGTTGTTGATGCCACCTTTGTAGTCACTTGGTAGTTTTTATCTTTAACACTAGAGAGCATGTACCAAGTAGATTGCGCTTTTTCCGGTGTAAAGGTTACACGCATAAAGCCACGCTGTTTAATGTCTGTCCATTGCAACTCAGAAACCAAATGCGGCAATGTGTACTCCATTTGTGCGATGGCAACGGGCTCTAACGCTAAGTATTCTTCTAAACCCGGAGAGCTAACCGAACTTGTCGCAAACTCGACACCAACAGGGTTATTAGATACATCCTTTAACTCACTGGTCCATGCATTGTGCGTATCACCAGCTAAGCAAACAAAATGACCTTCACTCGCTTTTGCAATCTCATACACTCGCTCTCGCTCAACATAGTACCCATCCCAAGCATCGAGGTTATATGGCAGCTTAATCGTATCTGAGCTTGGATCAGCGAGGTAATTTGAAATCGCACTGTTCACCGCGAGAAGAGCATCCATTTTCTGCTCATCTGTGGCATTGAATAACTGAAACATTGCTAACATAACCGAGCTCGGAAGCTCCATACGCGACATAAGAACTTGCTGCCCAAGAACATTCCATTTGGCGTCTTGGCTATTAAACGCATTCATTAACCAAGCCAGTTGTTCAGTACCAAGTAGCTCCCTATCAGCACTGCGTGATTGCGCTACGAGTCCACCAATCGAATCCATTGTCGGTGCATTAAGCGAAAAGTAGTCCAACGGCTGATCTCGCCCAACTAAGCGAGTATCGAGCATCATTAGGTTGATCAAATCACCAAACGAGAACTGACGATAAATCAACATATTCGAAAAGGTATTCTCGCGAACAGGCAACCACTCAGTCCATGCTGCGGCAGCGGCGGCGCGTCTGTCGACAAAACTGCCTTCATTATCTTGATGGTTTTCTGCACCATTTTTCCATGCGTCATTTGCAAGCTCATGGTCATCCCAAACCGCAATCATTGGCAATGCAGCATGCAAAGCTTGGAGATCTTGATCTTGACGGTATTGAGCATAGCGCTTTCGATAGTCATCTAAAGTAATGCATTCGGTACCTTTACTTGGCTCACGCCCCAACCTAGCTGCATCTTCACTGGCATAACCACCAGCGCCATATTCGTAGATGTAATCACCAAGGTGCAAAACTACATCGAACGACTCTGTTTGATGCTGTTTGAGAATCTCTTTATAAACGTTGAAATAACCCGCGGGATAATTTGCGCAAGACACGACAGCCATGGATGCTTTATCTACGCTGCCTTCAGGTAGAGTTTGTGTCATCCCAACGATGCTAGTGGTCTCGCCTACCATGAAGCGGTAGTAATACTGAGTACTCGGGTTGAGGTTTTGCACATCCACCTTAACCGTAAAGTCTCGACTGGTGTCCGTGGCGAAAGTACCGCTTTGCTCAATGGTTGAAAAATCTTCTGATCTTGAGACCTGCCATGTTACCTCCACGTAACTGGCGGCGGTGGTCACTCGAGTCCAGATAATCACTTGAGTTTGGGTCGGGTCGCCGCTGGCCACACCGTATTCGAATGATCCGGTGGGAGTCGCATCGCTATCATCGCTACCACAGGCGGTAAGTGTTGTTGCAACGGCTCCTGAAGAGACGGCTTTTATGAAATCTCGACGAGACAATGACATAGTAACTTCCTTTGTTATTGTGTTTTATTAACGCGCTCGTTCCTGCACGATTTAACCAGTCAATAGACGCATTATGCTTCTTTGGCTAATTACTCTAAAAAACATTAAGTTAGAAGGTAGTTATGACAATTGCATTTCTTGATGTTACATTTTTGTTAATTTAAGTGTAAATACTCTATATTCATCACACTTCCAACAAATCATGAAGGTATTTATAAATCTGATAGGTAAAACAAAAAAAGCGACCTTTTGACAGGTCGCTTTTGTGTTTGGGGATCGTTCCTTGGGTGTTAGAGCCTCAAATTCAGCACATCTTGCTCGGCAGTTTCTACTTTTAGTTTGCTTCGAGATTCAATGTACTCAATCTGCTTTGAGTCTAACGAATAAGGCATAACTACACGTAATTCATGGATCCCTTCATGTTTTGCTAGCTTCACCAACATCACTAGATTGGATTCATCACTCTGACGTGAAGACATCGATTTTAAGGCAGCATCCCAAAGGCGATCCTCTGGTAAGCTCAACTCCGCGATGTTCTGTTTCCACATCAAGCCAAAAATGGGAGCGATGGTGGCGAATGCCTCCAAGAAGGTCCACTTCTTACTTCCCGTTGCCCCTAGGAAGCTTGTGTAGTCGAATTCAATGCATGTCTTTCCTTGTTGCTCCATCCTATGCCTCGACACTCTGAAATGAGATATACAAAATATCGTTCAATTACTTTGATATAGCAATAGGATATAAAACAATGGTCTTTTATGCCCTAATTTAACCTCAAAAGGAAATATTAAAACCAGCTTTGTAACAAATGGAGTACAGCTTCGCCATATATAAGCATTCAATTGATTAATATTTTAAACGACGAACTAAAACTACGGTGTGCCAAGGCATACCAGTGGATGACGACTATTACGTTCAAAAGACGAATATCGAGTCCTACTTGCGTTTGTGATTAGTCATAATCTATCGAGGTTTCTCCGTAGTCGTGATACCCCTGCACATACAGACCTAAGATGTCATTACAGACCTAAGATGTCATTAAAGTACGAGGTGTCGCTTAGTTCGATTCCACCTTTACCGTTCCGGTTTAGGTTATTTTACATCGAGCACTCGGCTGGCTTTCTTATATTGCACTTTCCAGCCTGACCATCGTGGTAGCTCCCAGCGTTTTGGGTCACCTTTCCGGTTACCTTCTGTGTAGATGACATGAACCAATTTACGTGACACAAAGTACTCTACGTCGAGTTTTAGTTCAGCTAACACCAGCTTAAGTGGAAACTGTTCTGCAAAATCTTGATATTCCCAATCTGGAATACCTTCGAAAGGGATATCATCCGCGTCAAACAGTTCGATGTCCTCTACACTTTCGACACCAAGCGTTTCCAGCTGTTCGACCAGCCAAGTAGAAAAAGACAAATCATCAAGCATGCTTTTATCAACAGGAGTTTGGTTTAACCCGAGAGCGTTATAGATCTTCCAATGCTGAATTTGTTGCTTTCTTAGTGGCGCAAATCCCGGCAATAGCGCTTGTTCATCAATCATCTCAACAATAGACTGAACCGCCACTTCTCCTTGAAGTGCTTGGTATTCAGTACAAATGGTTCGCCCTGCATAGATCAAATGCATGGTCGCGCGCGGGACTTCTTCTTCATAATTGGTTTCGCCTTGCTGCCATTCGCCAAGTTCTAATTCACGTAGCAGCGCCAAGGAAACAGGTAACATCACAGATGCAAGGTTAAGCGTCTGCTTTACGCCTCTTCCGGGGACACTATGGCTATCGAGTACCAATGCTGCCTCACTTTTATCAGGGAAGCGGCTATTGCGACCGACCACCATTTCCATCAAGCCATTGCCCAAAGCGTCACGGCGTCGTTCTCGACGAACGAAGACCAGCTCAGGATGCAACTTGGCGATTGCTTTGGTCAGTTCATCACGTTTGTATCTCGATGCTACGTCAAGTTCTGGCAATTCAAACACTTCTCGCATCTGTTTCGCCAAGCCTTGTGCTTCTTCAAGTACGCTCACATCAACATTAACGCCGGGAAGTTGCTCTCCTCTCACCAAGCGAATCATCAGCGATGCATCACAACCAAATGGTTCTTCTTGCGCTAGGGCTTCGGCAGACTCACCGCCTTGCAATTGATGCAACTGAGCTGGAACAGAGAGTGCGGCAGCTAAGTCGATCATCGCTTCTTTTTCTGATTTGGTTTGCATACGAGTGACTAAATCAGCAAACAATGCGTCAATAGGTAAGGGGTAAACTTTTTTACCATGCTCGGTGACATCACCTTGTTGGTCTATCGCTTCCATACCTCGCAAGGTTTGGCTCGCGGAGAGCAGCGATTTTTCAGGTAACGCATCAAGAAATTGAAGTTCGGAAAGTCTATAGCCGCAACAAGCAGCCGCAAGCATAGGCTCCACAAGTTCTTCACGATGTAATTCGGGTGGGGTAACCAATTCTAATGGCGCATGTTCACCAAACAGACGAATACACGCCCCTTCTGCAACACGACCAGCACGCCCCATTCGCTGAGCGGCACTGGCTTTGGAGATATGAGTTAATGTCAGAGCTGTGCGTCCGTTTCGTTGCACCGTTCTGCGTTCCAAACCACTGTCGATCACCACGCGGATATTGGGAATGGTCAGCGAGGTTTCCGCCACGTTGGTCGCTAAAACCACTTTGCGTTGATTTTGTACCGTTAACGCATGGTGTCGCTCTTCATCACTCACCGAAGCATGCAGCTTCACAATCATTACGTCATTGATGTTTTGCAGCATTTGTGCGCATTGAGTAATTTCTTTGCGACCCGGTAAGAAAACGAGAATATCGCCCTCTTCGTCTTCCAGCGCCTCCTTCACTGTTCGAACGACATCATTCTCGCAACCTTTTTTGTTCGGCAAGTAACGGCTATCCAGTGAACGATGGGTAACGGTAACAGGAAAACAACGACCTTCCGATCGCAGCCGTTTGGCATCCAAATAGTTCGCCAGTTTTTCACCTTCTAAGGTTGCTGACGTCACGATCAAGCGGTGTTGCTTTTCTTGCTTTAAAATCGCCGTAAGGAGATCAATGTCCCAGCGACGCTCATGAAATTCGTCCACCATCACGATATCGAAGCTAGCAAGCTTGTCTTCTGCGAACCAACGTAGTGCAACACCAGGCGTCACAAACACGACTTTGGTGTTTTCATCATAGTGAGCGTGAAGCTTAATCGCGTAACCAATCTGCTTCCCTAACGGTTGACCAGATTGATCAGCAAGAAACTCTGCCAATGACGTACATGCGATTCGACGCGGCTCAATGACCAATACTCGACCATGATTAGCAGACCAAAGCGGTAAACGCGTAGATTTACCAGAGCCCGTTTCGGCTTCTACCACCAAATGGTGGTGATTCACGAGTTGGTCAAATTCAGCTTGTAAGCTATCGATAGGCAATTGAGGCATAACAAATAAGAACGTGATAATGGATTGCGGGGCATTATACCTGAGTGAGAAATTCCTGCTTTAGGAATCGATTTCATGGTTATGTTTTCTTTCCAGTGACGATATTTTCGTCGGGAACTGAATTTTTTTGCGACATTACGTTGATGTACATCAACGAATGTTTACAACTAAATAGTGAACCCGTTAGAATTTTGCACGCATCCTTCAACCCTACATTTAAGGCACCCAATGAACAACGACAAGCGCCCACTCTATATCCCATATGCGGGTCCGGCTCTTTTAGCGACTCCTCTATTGAACAAGGGCAGTGCGTTCTCTGCAGAAGAACGTAGTTCATTTAACTTGGAAGGTCTTCTACCAGAGACAACTGAAACGATCCAAGAACAGGTAGAGCGTGCGTACCAACAGTACAAAAGCTTTGAAAGCGACATGGATAAGCACATTTACCTGCGCAACATCCAAGATACAAACGAAACGCTATACTACCGACTAGTTCAAAACCACATTTCAGAGATGATGCCTATCATCTACACACCAACTGTTGGTGCAGCGTGTGAGAACTTCTCAAATATCTACCGTCGTGGTCGTGGTCTATTTATCTCATACCCGAACCGCGATCGTATCGATGATCTGCTAAACAACGCAGCCAACCACAACGTTAAAGTTATCGTAGTGACTGATGGCGAACGAATCTTGGGCTTGGGTGACCAAGGTATCGGCGGCATGGGCATTCCAATCGGTAAACTTTCTTTATACACGGCGTGTGGTGGTATCAGCCCTGCGTACACGCTACCAATCGTACTGGATGTAGGTACTAACAACCCGCAACGTCTAGCAGACCCAATGTACATGGGCTGGCGTCATCCTCGTATCACGGGTCCAGATTACGATGCGTTTGTTGAAGAGTTTATCCAAGCAGTACAACGTCGTTGGCCAGATGCGCTAATCCAGTTCGAAGACTTTGCACAGAAAAACGCAATGCCGCTTCTAGAGCGCTACAAAGATCGCATCTGTTGTTTCAACGATGACATTCAAGGTACAGCGGCGGTAACGGTAGGCTCTCTACTAGCAGCATGTAAAGCGGCAGGCACTAAGCTTTCAGATCAACGTATTACTTTCTTGGGTGCAGGTTCAGCAGGTTGTGGTATCGCCGAAGCGATCATCGCACAAATGGTGTCGGAAGGGATTTCTGATAAGAAAGCGCGTTCACAAGTTTACATGGTTGACCGTTGGGGTCTATTGCAAGAGGGTATGCCTAACCTTCTTGATTTCCAGCAACGCTTGGTTCAGAAGTTCGACAACACAAAAGAGTGGGAAAATGAAGGAAATGGCTTCTCACTTCTTGATGTGATGCACAACGCGAAACCAACAGTGCTGATCGGTGTATCGGGTGCTCCGGGTCTGTTCAGTGAAGAAGTAATCAAAGAGATGCACAAACACTGTAAGCGTCCGATCGTGTTCCCATTGTCGAACCCAACTAGCCGTGTAGAAGCAACGCCAAACGACATCATTCGTTGGACAAACGGCGAAGCATTGGTTGCAACAGGTAGCCCATTCGAGCCAGTGGTTCATGAAGGTCGTTCTTACCCTATCGCACAATGTAACAACAGCTACATTTTCCCAGGTATTGGCCTTGGTGTTCTGGCGGTGAATGCGAAGCGTGTAACCGATGAAATGCTGATGGAATCAAGCCGAGCGTTGGCAACATGTTCGCCATTAGCTATCAACGGCAACGGTGCCCTACTTCCACCACTAGAAGAAATTCATTTGGTATCGAAGAAGATTGCATTCGCTGTTGCGAAGAAAGCAATTGAGCAAGGCGTTGCGCTAGAAATCACCGATGAAGCGTTAAACGACGCCATTGACCAAGCGTTCTGGCAGCCTGTTTATCGCCGTTACAAACGCACAGCATTCTAAATTTTGCTACGCTTTGTATAATAATTAGCCCTCGCATTGCGGGGGCTTTTGTTTTTTATGCTTTTTTTTCTCATCCTAACCGTATTTTGGCATAAATGGGCTTCTCTCTTTTCATTTCTATCAGATATGATGAGGGATACACATTGAAATTAGGACATCGAACGTTTTGCTGTTTTCCCGCATAAAGTCAAAGTGGAAGCTTAAATTCTCATGGAAGCGTCTGGCTTTGGTTTTGTCGATCTCTTTAATCGGTCTCCTCGTCACCGTTATCGCCATAGACCGTTGGGTTGTGCTACAAGCACAAGAACAAATTTTTACCGACTACGAGCAAGTACCCGAGCATGAAGTCGCCGTTGTTCTTGGTACCAGTAAATACATTGGTAAGGTGCTCAACACCTATTACACACACCGAATCAATGCTGCTATTGAGTTGTACAAACAAGGCAAAGTGAAGCAATTTTTGTTGAGTGGGGATAACGCTCACCGCTCTTACAATGAACCTTGGACGATGAAACGAGACTTACTGAAAGCCGGTGTGCCGGAGGAGGTCATCCATCTCGATTACGCAGGATTTCGTACTTTGGATTCGATTGTTCGAGCAAAGAAGATTTTTGCCTCTGAGCGCTTCCTAATTGTCACACAGCGGTTCCACTGTGAGCGTGCTCTTTTCATTGCCGATGCATACAATATCGACGCACAATGTTTGGCAGTAGCAGGTCCAACGGCAAGCAAGCAAAAACTCAACATGCGCACTCGTGAACTTATGGCTCGTGTAAAAGCATTCTTAGATCTGTACGTAATGCATACTCAACCGCGCTTTCTTGGTCCTCAAGAGCCAATCGTTGCCGTGGAAGAGGTACCAGAAACCATCGATAACGAACGTAATATCCCTGTGCAGTAAACCTTATGAGATGTCGTTTATTTCAACCACTCAGCCATGCATTACACACCGATAACAATTCATTAAAAGTAAATGGGTAGCTTTCTACCCATTTCTAATTCCCAACCTCACACTTTCTTGCTCGACCGTCGATTCAGACAAAATTACCTTTCGCATTCGCAGTAACATTTAATCAATAAATAACTACAAGTCAGTTACTTTGCCATAAAAAACCAACACTAAGGCAATGCAAAAGGAGCACAACCATGACCGCACTCGCTGTGACATTGAAGAACTGGTTCTTCACTCGCAACAGCATGATATTAACGTCTAATGTCCTGCTGTTCGCTATATTGTTCAACACCCTACCCTTTGATCCTCAAGTCGTAACTGGCTTGTGTATTTTGATTTTCGTAGCTGTACTTTGGTTAACGGAAGCAATCCATGTGAGCATCACGGCCCTTTTGATCCCGCTACTCGCGGTATTTTTAGGGGTCTTTAATACGCAAGCCGCACTGAACAACTTCTCTAACTCGATCATCTTCTTGTTCTTGGGTGGATTTGCTCTTGCCGCTGCCCTTCATAAACAAAAGCTCGATCAAGCTATCGCCGATAAAGTGTTGCTCATCGCACGCGGTAAGATGTCAGTTGCTGTGTTTATGTTGTTTGGTGTTAGTGCCGGTCTTTCAATGTGGATTTCAAACACCGCAACCACAGCCATGATGTTGCCATTGGTTCTAGGTGTAATGAGCAAACTGGATGCGAAGAAAAGTCACAGTACCTACTTGTTCGTTCTACTGGGCATTGCTTACAGCGCCTCTATTGGTGGCATTGCAACGCTAGTTGGTAGCCCACCGAACGCTATCGCAGCGGCAGAAGTCGGTTTGAGTTTTACAGAGTGGATGGAACTAGGTTTACCAATTTCATTGATTCTCATGCCTATCGCTATCTTGGTCCTTTACACCATGACTAAGCCTGATTTGAGCCACAAGTTCGAACTTGACCACCAGCCTGTTGAGTGGACAAACGGCAAAATGATCACGCTAGCAATCTTCCTATTGACGGTTACTTTGTGGATTTTCAGCAAACCAATCAACGCGATGCTAGGTGGCTTTGCTAAATTCGATACCTTAGTGGCAATCGGTGCAATTCTTTTGCTTGGTGCGTCACGAGCAGTGGAATGGAAAGATATTGAGAAAACCACCGATTGGGGCGTACTGATCTTGTTCGGCGGTGGTATCTGTCTGAGCAATGTGCTTAAAGCGACAGGAACAAGCGTATTCCTAGCAAATGGTCTAGCTGGATTCCTAGAGCAAGCAGGCGTGCTACTGACTATCTTAGCCGTTGTCGCATTCGTCGTTTTCTTAACTGAGTTTGCAAGTAACACGGCGAGTGCTGCACTGTTGGTGCCTGTATTTGCAACCATTGCTGAGGCTCTTGGTCTATCGCCAGTGATTCTATCTGCGCTAATCGCTGTTGCTGCGTCTTGTGCCTTCATGCTTCCAGTAGCAACACCACCAAATGCTATTGTTTTTGCAACGGGTCATATTAAACAGACAGAAATGATGCGAATTGGTATGGTTCTGAACATCGCATGTATTGGTGCACTAACGCTGTTCGCTTGGTTGTTTTGGTAACAACGAGGTTCTGGAAAAACGCAGAGAGCTACATCATGCGCAGCTCTCTGTCGTCAAAGTCTAGCACTACAGCTGCTGTTCTCGGTAATCATATGAATACCTAGCTACTACCCCATAGTCATGTTCAGCAGTTTCCCTTTTGGTGGTCGGTCGGCCACCTTTTTTCTTCTCTGTATTTCTCTGTCTAAGGCTGGATTTAAGACGCCACATCTGACTTCATTTGCATGCCGTAATTCACTTCGATTCGATTGCGACCATTGCGCTTAGCTAAGTAGAGCACTTCGTCTGCACGAGCCATCGTCTCAGAGACTCGTTCATTTTGCATCTGAGCGACACCGATACTGCACGTCAAAGGTTCACCATGAACCCACAAGTGACTTTCAACATTCTGTCTTATGACTTCTGCTTTTTTCACCGCTTGTTCCACATTGGTGTCAGGGCAAAAAACCACAAACTCTTCCCCACCCCATCGAACCAGGCGATCTTCGGGTTGAATCGAACTTGAAATTACCATGACGAACTCACGCAGAATATCATCACCCATCTGGTGACCGTACTTGTCGTTCACACGTTTGAATTTATCTAAGTCCATATACAAAATGGAAAATGAGTCGTGCCCCCATCGAACCTGTCGAGCTTGCTGTTCTAGCCAACTTTGTACCGCATGACGGTTCATCGCTCCAGTCAATGCATCACGGTGCGCCAGTTCAGCGAATTCATAATTTTGCGCACGTAACGTGTTGTTAACTTTCTCTAGATGACGATGACGTTTTTTCGCTTTGTTGTAAGCCATTTTGTTCTTTCGCATCTCGTGCAGTGAAAATGCCAAACCTAATGCCATCCAGGAGAACAATAAAACAAACAACAGCGTTGATTGCTGGACATACGCACCTTCAAACTCAATTTTGTCGATCACGATCTTATGTTTACCAAGCGCCGCACCTGCACCTGTCGCTAAATCAATGCGTGTAATGTTAGAAAACTCCGGAGCAGAGTGCTCAATAGCAACATCATTGTCATTCAACCACCATGTCATAACTTGAAGGTTCTTAATTGGAATCTCAATAATCTCACTGAAATCGGAAGGAGAAAACTGCATACCATTGTATTTAATGGTGTATTCATCCGTTGGTATTGAGTAGGCAGAGTTAAAGTTTCTTAAATACAAACGTAGATTTTTGCTTGGGCTTTGCCCATCACCTGCAGCCTCGTAACGGATCTTCAAACGGACCGTGTGGTAACTAGAAAGATCCAACCCCTTGGTTGCTTCTTTTACATCGGTGTACACGGAAATTCCACAGTATGGCCATGCGTACTTACTCTCTTTGAGATCACAATTTAAAGTCAAACTGTGGTTTTGATAGGTAATATCTGACTCACTCAGACCGCCCGCAATAGCGTCATTGGTTACATGGATATTGAACTTGTCTGGTGCAACTTCAAGTTTGCGGGTGTCACCAAGCAAGCTATATAACGCCACCAAACTGATGGTGCCTATCGATAATGCAAAAATTAATCTATGTATCCATTTCATCACGACCAACCTAGTTACTGAGTATCATTCTGTTTATATCGACCAATGTACTGAATGTTATTTCACTTTTCAAATAAAGTTATTTATCAAGCCAAAAAGTGATTTTTAACTCAAATTCTCACTATTGATACATTACATATGGTTATACAACATGATCTTGCTCCAAAGTAGCCTGTGTATTTTCATTTAGGTGCTTGTGCGAAGCACTTCAAACCCTAATAGAGTACATCGATTAAAAAACCAACAAAGAACACTCAAATCCCGCAACTTCGCTCCCTCTTCCTGCCTATCGAGCCCGGTTCGGTATATACTGTGCAAAAACACAATAATGAGTAATGTCATGTCAATAATTGCTACTGGTACGCTAAGTAAGATGCGTGCTTCTCTAGACGGTGCCGTAAGTTACCGTTTACCTGTCGGTGATGAAGGAGTGGATCTAAGTCCGTTTCTTGGTCAAACACTTACCTTGACTCACACTGGCAATATTTACTGCTGCTCTTGCGGCAAGAAAACTAAGAAAAGCTATTCTCAAGGTCACTGTTTTGTTTGTATGAAAAAGTTAGCGAGTTGCGACATGTGCATCATGAAGCCAGAAACTTGTCACTACGAGCAAGGCACCTGCCGTGAACCTCAATGGGCTGAAGATAATTGCATGGTAGACCACTTCGTTTACCTGTCGAATACGTCAAGCTTGAAAGTTGGTATCACACGTCATACTCAAATCCCAACCCGCTGGATCGATCAGGGTGCGACGCAAGGCCTACCGATCTTCAAGGTGAAAACCCGCCATATCTCTGGTCTGATTGAAGTAGAGTTAGCGAAACACATTGCCGATAAGACGAATTGGCGTACTCTATTAAAAGGTGATGGAGAACCAATTGAGCTACAAGAGCGTTTCGCTGAGCTGCTGCCATTGGTGGAAGATAAAATTGCTGAGATTAAGCAACAATACGGTGATGATGCTATTGAAGTATTAAGTGAGAACATCACTTCCCTGAGCTACCCAGTTCAGCAACATCCAACAAAAATCACCTCACACAACTTTGATAAGAACCCTGTCGTCACTGGCACGCTACAAGGCATTAAAGGTCAATACCTAATCTTTGATACTGGAGTGATTAACGTACGTAAATTTACTTCGTATGAGATTGAAGTGAGCGAATAAGCCTCGATTAATTGAATTTAGAGAAACGAAAAAGCTCGAGCCAAGTGCCCGAGCTTTTTGTTCTTTGAGTTTTCGATTCTTACGCGTCGAGTATGCTCTCTAACACATCAAATAACATATCGATCTCAGCTGTGGTGTTGTAGTGCATACAACCAATTCGCACCACGCCACCAGATTCTTCGAGCCCCAATTGGCGAACCAACCCGAGTGCATAGAAGTGCCCGTTCCAAACGCAGATATTGTGCTCACCCAACGTTTTAGCAATGAACTCTGGAGCGTATTTATCAAACGTAAGAGCAAACGTGGGTGTCCTCAGTTGGCTACTTTCATCGTTAATACCAAACAGATTCACCCCATCAAGCGCACTCAGACGCTGTAAGAAATGCGCACTTAATTGCTGTTCATGCTGATTATATAACGCGTAGCTTTGCTCTAAACGCTGACGAAGTGATACACCTTCATCACCAAATTGCGCTAAGTATTCGATAGCAGCAGTCACGCCTGCTAAACCTTCAAAACTCTGCGTTCCTGTTTCGAAGCGTCCTGGTCCGATATTCGTTGCAGGTTCCACTTTATACGGTTTGATACTGTGCAACCATTGATCAGCAATGTAAGCAATACCGACATGTGGTCCAAAAAATTTATATGCTGAACACGCCAAGAAATCACACCCTATAGCTTGCACATCGACTAAGTGGTGCGGCGCATAATGAACAGCATCCACATAAACCTGAGCACCAATGCGATGCGCCAGTTCTACCACTTGATGAATGTCGACAATTGAGCCGGTGGTATTCGATGCGTAAGTCACAGCGACTAAACGAGTTTTTTCGCTCAGCAGACTTTGCAGATGTTCTAGATCTAACGTACAGTCATGTTCGTTGATTCTCACTTGGTGAACAATGACGCCTTTGTCTTCTGCGGCTTGCTGCCAGCTCGATACATTGGAATAGTGATCTAATGCCGAGACAATGATTTCATCTCCCTCTTTCCAATCGCGACTGATCGCACGGCTTAATTGGAAAGTCAGTGACGTCATATTGGCACCAAAAACGATATTACCGGATGAAGGTGCATTGAGCAGTGCTTGCGCAGACTCACGAGCGGATTGCATAACGTCAACCGTCGCTTGACTCGAGAAATAGTGCCCACCGAGATTAGAGTTAAAATGCCCAAGGTAACTCACCATACTGTCTAACACCGACTGCGGTACCTGTGAACCACCAGGACCATCAAAAAACGTTACTGGACGGTCGTTATGGTATTGCGCCAATGCCGGAAACTGCTCTCGAATTTGATTAAGATTGAAGTTCATTTCGTTTGTCCGTCGCTGTCAGTACAAATACATCCATGTGACCTTCTTGATCATTAATCACTGAGCGAATTGGAACGGCGTTGTGCCACAGTTTGCTGTCTGCCAGCATTGCTACTTCCCCATTCTCCAACACTTTACGGAAGAAAGGCGCTTGATTGTGGCTGCTGTAAAGCATGATGTCCCCGCCCATGATGTTGTGACGTCCCACGCCGACAAGCGCGATATGGTCAAAGCCATCTTGGTGCACGCCTTCGGGAGCAACTTGAGTTTCATCATAAATCGCTGTGATTCGAATCTGGTGAATTTCGATTTCCTGACCTTCTGGTAGGTGATTAGCATTAACAAACAACGCGCACATTTCACGGAAGCCGTCACTTGAAAGAATACCTTTCTCAATCGGCTCAAATTGACGAACGACATCACCTTGAAAGCGGTTGATATCCGATGACTGAACAAAGCTGTTCTTGTTTAAATCAATCACTTGACCATTTTCAAACCCCACGACGGAGTAGCGGCGTAAACGATACTGACCATCGGCATGTTCTGTCCGAGGTAGTCCTTCAAAGGAAGGAGAAAGTTGCTCAATCGCGGCCATGCTGAGCTGAGTTAAATGTAGGGTGTTCTCACGTGAATGTAACATCATTGGCTCCTTTAATGAGGCACATCTAGTTTGTTTTAGTTAACATTTAATTTACATTCTAGGATACGCAAATATTCTGCAATTACCAGAATTTGACGTTGATAGCTTCAACAAAAACGAAAAAACAACATACATATCTAATATTTTGTTAAATATCAGTCTAAACATTCAGAACGGAGCATTCGCCACATTTGAAACTAGAACTCTCCACTATGAATAGCATTTTATTCTGGAATGGCACACTCGATGATAAACATCAGCAAGTTCTAACCTATAACCAATAATTCGGTTGGCTCCTTTCGTTTATGCTTTTAAAGCACTAAGAATTTCCATACAATCGGAGAAAATGTTCAGCCCTCTATGGAGCCATAATGAGCGACGTAAAACACTGTAAACTATTAATTCTTGGTTCTGGTCCAGCAGGTTACACCGCAGCAGTCTACGCAGCGCGTGCCAATCTAAACCCTGTGCTTGTGACGGGAATGCAGCAAGGTGGTCAGTTAACGACCACAACAGAAGTAGAAAACTGGCCTGGTGATGCAGAAGGTCTTACTGGTCCTGGTTTGATGGAACGTATGAAAGAGCACGCAGAACGATTCGAAACAGAAATCGTGTTCGATCACATTAACGAAGTGGAATTGTCTCAACGTCCATTCCGTCTAAAAGGTGACTCTGGTGAGTACACTTGTGATGCGTTAATTATCTCTACCGGCGCATCAGCAAAATACCTAGGTCTTGAATCTGAAGAAGCGTTCAAAGGCCGCGGTGTATCGGCATGTGCAACCTGTGATGGTTTCTTCTACCGTAATCAAAAAGTAGCGGTAGTGGGTGGTGGTAACACAGCGGTAGAAGAAGCGCTTTACCTATCAAACATTGCCTCTGAAGTTCACCTGATCCACCGTCGCGACTCATTCCGCGCTGAAAAGATCCTCGTGAAGCGTCTGATGGATAAAGTAGAAAGCGGTAACATCATTCTTCATACTGATCGCACTCTAGATGAAGTGCTAGGTGACGACATGGGCGTTACTGGCGTTCGTATCAAAGATGTGAACAGCGGTGCGACCGAAGATCTCGAAGTAATGGGCGCATTCATCGCAATCGGTCACCAACCAAATACACAGATCTTTGAAGGCCAGGTAGACATGAAAGATGGTTACATCATCGTTCAATCTGGTCTTGAAGGAAACGCAACACAAACCAGCATTAAAGGTGTGTTCGCAGCGGGTGATGTGATGGATCATAACTACCGTCAAGCTATTACCTCTGCAGGTACTGGTTGTATGGCTGCACTGGATGCAGAACGTTTCCTAGACGCACTTACTGACAAATAACTTTTCACATTTGTGTCATATCCTTAAAGCCCAGCGGTATTCCCGCTGGGTTTTCTTTTGTATACTACCGCCTCATTAAAACAATTATCATTAAGCCTTCACGATGGATAAGAAAAAGCAAAGCAGCTTGAATAAGTGGCTTAAGCAACAAAGTAAGTTAGCCAAGCGCTGGCTGATGGTTGCGATAGGCCTAGGCGTACTATCAAGCGTGTTTTTATTGGCTCAAGCAGCCCTGCTCGCCTCCATTCTCCACCAGTTAATCATTGAGCATGTCGACAAAAGTGAACTTGTTTGGCACTTCGTCGGATTAGGTGTCACCGTTGTTGGTCGCGCGGTCTGTACTTGGGGACGCGAAATTGCGGGATACCGTTGTGGTGAACAAATCCGCGTTTATATTCGTCAACTGATTCTCGATAAAGTCCACCAACTTGGTCCTGCTTACATCAAAGGCAAGCCAGCGGGCAGTTGGGCAACTCTGATTTTAGAGCAAGTAGAAGATATGCAAGATTTCTTCTCTCGCTACCTTCCACAAATGTCGTTGTCTGTATTGGTGCCTTTCATCATTCTGGTGGTGGTCTTCCCTATTAACTGGGCAGCGGGTTTAATTTTCCTAGTAACTGCGCCATTGGTCCCAATGTTCATGGCCTTGGTTGGTATGAAAGCCGCTGACGCAAACCGCAAGAACTTCAAAGCACTACAACGTCTTTCTGGGCATTTCTACGACCGCTTACAAGCGATGACAACGATTCGTTTGTTCGATCGTACTAAGTCAGAAACCGAGACATTAAAAGGGGCATCAGAAGTCTTCCGTACACGTACGATGGATGTCTTGAAGATTGCCTTTCTATCTTCTGCCGTGCTTGAGTTCTTCACTTCGATTTCAATTGCGATTACTGCGGTATACTTCGGTTTCAGCTACATCGGTGAACTGAACTTCGGCTATTACGGCGCTGGCGTAACCCTCTTCGCCGGTTTGTTTATTCTGATCCTTGCGCCTGAATTCTATCAACCACTGCGCGATCTAGGCACTTTCTATCATGCGAAGCAGCAAGCAGTCGGTGCAGCAGAAAGCATCGTTGAGTTCTTAGAGCTAGACGTTGACCAAGTGAAAGACGGCAATAAAGTCGTTGAGCAAAACGCAGCGATTCACATCGAAGCCAGTGACCTTGTTATCTTCAGTCCAGAAGGCAAACAACTCGTCGGTCCCCTAACCTTCTCTTTAGACGCCAACCAAAGCACGGCATTAGTTGGTCCTAGTGGTGCAGGTAAAACCAGCTTAGTGAACACCATCCTTGGTTTTATGCCATACAAGGGCAGTCTGAAAGTTAACGGTTGTGAATTATCTGAGCTGGACTTGTCTACATGGCGAAAAGCCATCAGTTGGATTGGGCAAAACCCGATGCTTTTACATGGCAGTATTCGTGACAACGTCACCTTGGGCAAGCAAGATATTCAAGACCAACAAGTCCATTCAGTACTCAACGACTCTCACGCCGCAGAGTTTGTTGAAATGCATGGCTTGGATTACCAAATTTCTGACCGCTCCGGTGGTCTATCTGTTGGTCAGGCACAGCGTCTTGCACTTGCGCGTGCGATGCTACAAAACGGGCGTTTTTGGTTACTCGATGAGCCAACCGCCAGCTTGGATGCTCGGAGCGAGAAACTTGTGATGGAAGGCATCGGTAAATACACCGAATCCACCACTAACTTGATGATCACTCACCAATTGGCACCACTGCAAAATGTGTCTCAGATTTTGGTGATGCAAGAAGGTCAAATTGTCCAACGTGGTGATTACGAAACTCTGGCATCTCAAGATGGTTTATTTAAAGAAATGTTGGCTGCCAACCTAGCTCAACGTGAATCAGACAAGGGGAACTTAGATGCGTGATTTACTCCCTTATCTAAAACTGTATAAAAAGCACTGGTTTGGTTTGTCGCTGGGTATGCTACTGGCTTTCCTAACACTGGCCGCTTCCATTGGTCTGCTAACCTTATCAGGCTGGTTTATTTCGGCTGCTGCTGTGGCAGGATTGACCATAGCTCGCGAGACCTTTAACTACATGTTGCCTGGCGCAGGTGTTCGTGGTGCGGCAATGGCACGTACGGCAGGTCGTTGGGGTGAACGAGTGGTTAGCCACAATGCGACCTTCAAGCTACTAACGGATCTACGTATCTTCTTCTTCAAGAAGCTTGCGCCGTTGATCCCCGGTCGTGTTTCGACTTTGCGTGATGCAGACTTACTAAACCGTCTAGTGGCGGATGTAGATGCAATGGATCATGTTTATTTGCGTCTTATCAGCCCTGTGATTGTTGGCGTATTCGGCATCTTGTCGCTAACCGCAGTGCTTGCTTTCTTTGACTGGCATCTTGCCCTATTGCTTGGCGGTATTCTAACGGTAATGCTGTTAGTGTGGCCGGTACTGTTCTACAAACTGGGTAAGCATAACGGCGAACATCTGACACAAAATAAAGCACAGCTACGCGTGGCAACATTAGACTGGTTGCAAGGTTACAGCGAACTAAGCTTATTCGGCGCAGAAGAGCGCTACCGCAATGTGATTCTTGAGAAGCAAAAACAACTGCTATCCAACCAGTTTGTCAACGCGAACCTAACGGGCATGGCGTCTGGCCTGCTGATGCTAGCGAATGGTTTAACGCTCGTTGCGATGCTGTGGTTTGCTGCGGATGGCGTTGGTGGTCGTGCGCCAGATCCTTGGATTGCGCTGTTCGCATTTGCCACAATGGCGAGCTTTGAAATTCTGATGCCAATCGCAGGGGCTTTCCAATACCTAGGTCAAACACTGACTTCAGCACGTCGATTAAACGAAATCACGCTAGCTGAACCAGACGTTATCTTCCCTGAACGTTCTAAACGCGAAGATAAGCCGTTAGATATTGAGTTCAGTAAGGTAAATTTCACCTACCCTGATGGTCAGCAAAAAGTACTGAAAGATCTAACGCTATCACTGCCACTGGGCTCGAAAACGGCGATTGTTGGTCAAACTGGTTCAGGTAAATCAACACTTATTCAATTGCTTTGTCGCTACTGGGATGTAAACCAGGGTCAAGTGAGCATCGGTGGCGCACCTCTGCAAGATTGGAGTGAATCTGATCTGCGCGCGGCAATCACAGTAGTAAGCCAACGCGTTGATGTTCTTAATGGCACATTGCGTGACAACCTGCTGCTTGCAGCCCCTGAAGCCACGGACGAGCAGCTAGCTGATATTCTGACCAAAGTGGACTTGGCGAATCTCTTAGAAGAGCCAGGATTGAACGCTTGGTTAGGTGATGGCGGACGTCAACTGTCTGGTGGTGAAAAGCGTCGAATTGGTATTGCGCGCGCTCTATTGCGTGATGCCCCAATCCTGCTTCTTGATGAACCAACTGAAGGTCTAGACAAACGCACAGAGCAAACGGTAATGGCACTGTTCAAAGAGCACTTTGCGAACAAAACCGTGGTATTTATCACCCACCGTTTGATTGAGCTAGAGAGTATGGACAACATCTGTCTGATGGAGCAAGGCGAGATCATCGAACAAGGTAGCCACCAAGCGCTACTAGCTGAGAAAGGTCGTTACCACCAGCTATTACAATCTCTGTAGTCTGGAATTAACATAAGCAAAGGGCTCATCCATTGATGAGCCCTTTTTTATACCAATCACAGTAAGCAAGTGTTCAAAGTTAGCGCAGGAAAAACGCTTGAGAACAAGGCTAAAATTTTCGATAAGTAGTTACTCTACAATTAACTTACTTTGAAACGAAAAGTAAACAAAGTTATCAAGCGTTATAACCAGCTAGAATGACCAGTTATTTGCTACGATTGGTATTACTCTCACAGTTCCCAAAGCAAGAGTAAACTCAATTATCGACCAGATTTCGCAAGGTACGCCGACATTTCAGCCTCTGGCACCATGCCGCCACCCGTAGCCCAAACTAGGTGAATGGCGTTCTTCATCTTATCTTCACTAAATTGCATTCGAGCTTGGTAAACTTGGTCTTGTGAAACGTGAACTGCCCCCATCATGCCCGCCAACGCAGAAGGCTCTAAACGAATGTCTTCTTGTTCACTTAGCTCACCCAGATGATGGTACATGCGCTCATCCGTCATGGTGTAGTAACCATCAAGCAGTCTTTCCATTGCTCGTCCCACAAAACCAGACGCACGCCCTACCGCTAGACCATCAGCGGCAGTAATGTTGTCGATACCAAGATCTTGCACCGCGATGTCATCATGTAAGCCAGTATGCACCCCAAGCAGCATACACGGAGAGTGTGTCGGCTCCGCGAAGATACAATGAACGTGGTCACCAAATGCCATCTTCAAGCCAAACGCCACACCACCAGGACCACCGCCCACCCCACAAGGTAGGTAAACGAACAGAGGGTGCTCCGCGTCAACGATGATACCCATATCATCAAACTGTTGCTTCAAGCGTTCGCCTGCAACGGAATAACCTAAGAACAAGGTCTGAGAGTTCTCATCATCAATAAAGAAGCAAGTTGGATCTTTCTCCGCTTCTTTGCGTCCCTGCTCTACAGCAACACCGTAATCTTGCTCGTACTCCACCACGTTTACGCCATGAGAACGCAGCTTGTTTTTCTTCCACTCTCGTGCATCCGCTGACATATGAACCGATACCGAGAAGCCGAGTTTTGCACTCATGATGCCGATAGACATACCGAGATTCCCTGTCGAACCTACGGCAATGCTGTACTGCTGAAAGAACTGACGAAACTCTTCACTGAACAATTTGCTGTAATCATCACTTTCACTTAGAAGCCCAGCTTCAATCGCCAACTTCTCTGCATGTGTTAGCACTTCATAGATGCCACCACGCGCCTTTATTGATCCAGAAATAGGCAAATGACTGTCTTTTTTAAGCATCAAACGTCCAAGAATTTGAGTGCCGTATTGCGCTTCCAAGCATGACTTCATCTTGTCGATTTCAACAACGTTCGATTCAATAATTCCGTTAGAAGCCACCGTTTCTGGGAAGGCTTTCATTAAGTATGGAGCAAAGCGTTTTAGTCGTTCACTCGCGTCTTTGATGTTGGCTGCACCTAAACCAACGTACGGCAGACCTTCTTCAAGTGTGGTGATATTTGGGTTGAACCAAACCACCTCTTCTAACCCAATGAGTCGCTCAACCAAAGGGAATTCTGCTACTAGTGCGTTTACGTTATGCGTAGTCATTATTGTTTACCTTTATTAGATCATGTACGACAGAAGGAATGTGCCTGCTAATGCAACAAAAGAGGCAATGAATGTCGCTGTCGTGTAGTACTTGAAGATTTCTGTCATCGTGGCTCCGCAATATTGCTTCACCAACCAAAAGAGCGAATCGGTCACTATCGTACAACCAATTGCGCCAGAGCCTATAGCCAGAGTAATGATTTCTGGACTTACGTTCGGATAAAGTGGGAGTAATGGAGCCACAATTGCCGTCGCGCCCATCATGGCAACGGTGGCAGAGCCCACTGCCGCATGCAGAATAATCGCGACAAGCCATGCAAGAAGGATCGGATGCATATCGAGATTAGAAAGTAACTGTGCCAATACATCCGCCAAACCACTGCCCTTTAATACGCCGTTGAATGCACCACCAGCGCCAATAATCAGCAAGATGTTGGCAATCGAAGAAAATGCACCTTCCGTTTTCTCAAGCAGTACACTCATGCCTATGTTCTGCTTAATACCTAACATGTAATAAGCAACAAAAGCGGCGATAAACATTGCTGTAATTGGGTTACCGATAAACTCCAAAGTGGTGTACAGCGCACTGCCATGTTCCATATTGAGTTCTGCCGCCGTTTTTAACAGCATCAGCGCAATAGGTAACATCACGGTGAATAGCGTCGCCCCCAAAGATGGTAATTGTGATTCATCTTTCACTTCTAATGAGGTGAACTCTTCAGGTACGGTTTTGAAAGGTAGACGAGCACCCATCATCTTCAAGAACAGCGGACCGCCAACTAAAGACGCAACCAAACCTATGAGTAAGCCATAGAAAATCACAGAACCGATATCAGCACCAAGCTCATTGGTCACAAACAATGCGGCGGGGTGTGGAGGAACAATACAGTGCACTGCCATCAAGGCGGTACAAAGCGGAATGGCGAGATTTAAAAGTGAGGTATTGGTTTTTTTCGCAATCGAAAAAGCCAGTGGAATTAACAGCACTACGCCAACTTCTACGAATAGGGTAATTCCGCAAACAAGGCCGATTAACACCATAATGACTTCAGGTGATAGCCAGCGAATCTTTTGTAAGGTAAGCCCAATTCGCTCAGCCGCCCCAGACACTTCCATCATCTTGCCAAGTATGGTGCCTAAACCAATCACGACAGCAAGAAAACCAAGAGTGCCGCCAATGCCACTTTCGATAGCACTGACCATCTCTAAAGGTTGCATGCCCATCATCCCACCAACGTAAAAACTGGCGAGTAACAGCGCTAAAAAAGGATGGAGTTTAAACTTAACGATCGCAAAAACGATCATTAAGATACTCGTTATGAGGGTAGTAATGACCCAAAGGTTGGATTCCATGTTCAGACCTATGTTGTTGTTTTAATTGACTGCAATTAAACGAGGAATCCATAGCCCTGACAAACGATCAAAACTCACCTTTAGATGAAGTAAACTTAAACAAAAGCGTGATTTATACGACGTTTAGTGAATTTTTCGACCAATAGGTGAATCCAACTATAACAACGCCGTTATTATGTGTTCTATCAAGTTCGACTCAATAACGCACATGTATACCAGAGACAATATTTTCGCCAAGAACCAACGCATCAATAGTTTTCAACTTTCCAAGCTTCATACTTTTGAAGTGGCAGCACGACACAGTTCATTTTCTCTTGCAGCAGAAGAACTCTCCATGACGCCCAGCGCCATCTCTCACCGTATCAACAAGCTCGAAGAAGAACTTGGCATTGCCTTGTTTACCCGCTCTCACCGAAAAATCACGCTCACTGAAGAAGGGGAACGTATTTATCTCGCCTTGAACAGAACGCTCAACGAGTTAAACCAAGAGGTCATGGAAGTCAGAAATGGCGAAGTCTCCGGAGAGCTGACGATTTACTCCCGCCCTTCTTTTGCACAATGTTGGCTTGTGCCTAGGTTGTACCTATTTAAGCAAAAGCACCCTTCCATCGAGCTGAATATTCTTACTGGTAATGAGAACGTCAATTTCCAAGGTTATGGCATCGATGCCGCGATCTATTTCGATGAGCAAATGCCAGAAAAGTTGTGGTCGAAAGAATTGATGAGCGAAGAGATAATCCCGGTCTGCACTCAAACATATGCAGAACAATTTAACCTATTTGAAAAGCCAGCGAATTTGGTAAACGCCACCCTACTTCACGACAACCAAGCATGGGATTACAACTCCCATCACGATGAATGGACACTGTGGGCAAAGCAAAATGGCATAACAGACATTGACGCTATTCCAAGCATTTCATTCGACCGATCCGATTTAGCCGTCAGTGCTGCTATGCACAATGCGGGGGTTGCTATCGGTCGATTATCGCTGGTGGAAAAACGACTTAAATCCGGCGAACTGATCACCCCTTTTAGAAACCAAACTCTGCAATGCAAACAGAAATATTATGTCGTTACGGCTAACGAAAAACATTCTCGAAAGCTTGAGCTTTTTATTAACTGGCTAATTGAGCAAATCAGTATAACGAGAATATAAGAGAAAACGATTCAGAAGATCTATTACTTCACGCGCCGATTTCGCGTCACAAATAAATGTTAAGGCTGACTGAAAAACCAGCGCCTTCATTAGAAAGCGCTGATGCTTGAGCTTTGTCTGTCTCTCCCTATAATGACCCAACAATCAATACCCCAAACAGAACAAACTTGGTGAGGTAGTTAATGTTCGGTGATTATCTAAAGCAATTGAGATATCAACTTGGATTAACGCAAAGGGAGCTTGCGACAAAATTAAACTTGGCAAATCCAGAGTTTTCATCTGTGGATTCAGTCACTATTAGTCGCTGGGAAAGGAATGCAACGGCTCCTAAGACCGTCAAAGCAATTAAAGTGCTACGTGAGCTTACCTTAGATCTCAGACCTTTTTTGCTCTCTTTGCCTTCGCCGGAGAACGAAACGTTTTTGGACGATATCATTTATGAACGTTACTACTCACAAAAAGCACTATTACTTTCTTCTGGATATGAAGAATTAAAACCCCAAGAAGAAGCGCCTATTATCGAAGAGGCACTCTTTGCTCATGACATCGACACTCACCTCCCACGGTTGCATAACTTCTTCCTAAATGCCGATGCTCACTACCCAGGAATGCTGGACCTTGATTTCTTAGCATTAGATGAAGAAAACAAATTGATAGCCAAGGTGTATAGAGATAGTGAGTCCAACAAGGTAAAAGGACATTCAATTTCCTTCTTATTTAAAACAAAGGACCTCGACGAACACTTTACCAATCCTAACCAAACACTGCCATTTGAGCTCGTGCGGTCTTATTCGGAGCAGTATCAATTCGCCATGTGTTGTTTGAGTCGTTATGCCATGAGTGAACAAGTCTTCATGAAACTGCACCCAACGTTTGTGGATTACATCGCGAGCAAATCCAATATTACTGAGATTTACTACTATGCCTTCGATAACAAATTCAGTGATTATCTAGTGGACCTTGGTGCCAAAAAAGTCGCGTATGACAGCCCAGCTCGGACCGGCTCTGTCAAAATCGGTCGAAAAGCATATCGAAAGTGTTTATTGAAATTGGATACTGCCGTGCTGTTAGCTCAGCCAGCGATGATCTACCTGCTCCACCAACATCAAACCAACATGGCTGCTCAAAGATAAATATAAAATGACTATGCAACGTTATTAACGGCTTTAGTTCGTATATTCCTACGTATAAGAGGCTGAAATTCACCTAAAGAACACCATTCCATTAATACCTATTATTTTCTTATGAAATATATTCTCTTTGATGAACATTTCTCATTTTTAAGATAATGGCAAAAAATATTAGCTCGAATTAAAATTCAATT